>JAISNH010000104.1 GCA_031276335.1 Rickettsiales bacterium | reverse complement strand
GTCTCGCCCGAAATCGGGTATGTCGCGACCCCTATGCTGATTGATACGGATTCGATTTTCGGGTGCAGAGCGAAAGGGTCGGTCAGCCGCCGGAACATATCCTCGACTATTGTGGAAATCTCGCCCTGGGTATAGACGTCCTGGATTATGCAGGAGAATATGTCGGCCTTCAGCCGAGCGACGGTATCGCTTTTGTCCAGCATCTCGGAAAGCGTGCGCCCGATGCTTTTCAGGACAGCATCTCCGTTCAGGTAGTTGTGGTCCCGGTCCAGCTCCTTGAACCGGTCGACGTCGATATAGACGACGGAAAGGACGGAGGCATCCTTCTCCACCTTGTGCAGGTTGTGCTCCAGCCGGTGCAGGAACGAATTCGCGTTGAACGCGCGGGTCAGGGGGTCTATGTTCGGATTGAAAGGCAGCTCGTTCATCTTCGGCAGGTAGGCGTATATCGAGCTGCAGATTCCGACGTAGTGGTTGACCTCGCCGACCCCGTTGTATATGGCCGAGAACTGCACCTCCATGGGCACGACCGCGCCGGATGCGACGCGGGCCAGCGACTGCCCCATGAAGTATCCGTTGAGTATCAGCGCATTCATGAATTTCTTGTACGAGCCCTCGTCCGCCTCGCCTGCGAAAAGGAACTTCGGATGCTTTCCGACGATGCCGTTCCTGTCGTCGCCGACAAGGTTCAGGAGGGCGCTGTTTGCGGCCGCCACCTTGCCGACGGAATCCAGCAGCATCATCGCGTCCGAGGAAAACTCGAACACCGTGGTTGCGAACGACGGAAGCTCCTGCCGGCCTATCGGCAGCTTGTACAGGTCTTTCTGTATAGGATTGTTCAGCATATTCCCCTCTTGTAATTCCGTTTCCTGTCATCTATTATAGGATAAAAAACAGGAAGGTCAACACAAAGAAAATGGATAGCTTGTATCTGGATTCGACGGGCGGCGGGCTGTCGCTGTGCTTCAAAAGCGGCGCGGCTTTGCGCGCGGCCTCCGGCGGAGGCGGCCGTACCCAGGGCGCGGAGGTGTTCGGCCTGCTGGAGGAGGTTTTGGGCGGCGTTCCGGTCGGCGCGCTAGGTTTCATGGCGGTCGCCCTAGGCCCGGGCTCGTTCACCGGGATACGCCTCGGGCTTTCGGTCGCGAAGGGTTTCATGCTCGCATGCGGCGTTCCCGTAATCGGGATAAGCAGGTTCGAGGCGGCGCGCATTTCGCGCGGCGCGCCCGGGGGGCGCTGCCTGGTGACTTTTCCCGCCGACGACAGGAATGTCTACGCGGCGGAATTTTCCGGCGGGCGGCCGCTTGCCCCCCCGCGGCTTTTGGAGCGTGGCGGCGTGAAGCCGGAGCCGGGCGCCGTCTGGCTGGACGATCCGGAGATCGCTCCGGAAAAGGTGCTGGAGTTTTTGGAGGCCGGATTCGACAGGGCCTCGTTCGTGCAGCGTCCGCTTGTCCCGCTTTATATCAAGCCGCATTACGCGAAGCTTCCCAAGTGACGGTTGCTCCCGTCATGCCGGCGCCTTCAATCATCATACCGGCCATGCCTTCCCGTCATTTGAAAATACCGGGGAGAACCCCCGGCATTTTTAGCTTATATTCAGGACGATTATCTAGTTCCCCCAAGTGTTGGTGTCGTTCAGTCCCGGGAAGTGCGACTGCGTAGCGGCCTGCCGCTGCGGGTCGGCGATGAAGGTCACGATGAAGCCCGCGACGCCCAAAAGCACCAGCGCGACTATCAGGTAAAGGAGTTCCTTCCAGTTTATCTTGCCTTCCTGTATCGCGCTCCACGCATATCCGATGAAGGCGAATGCGGCGATGAAGAACAGCGCGTTCCTGGTGTACGAAAACATTCTTGCCGCGCGCATCAGGAACAGCTCGAACGGGCCGGTGCCCCCCTGTGTAAAATTCCGCGCGGTTTCGGGATTTACCTCTCCAGTTTGCGCAAGCACGTCGACGGGAACCAGGAACGCGGCCGCGACGAGGATGGCGAGGCATATAAGCGTGGATCTCTTCGTTAAAAACTTGAATATAGACATATTTTTCTCCTTTTTCCTATAGCTTACGGACATTATATCAAAAATTGGAGGACAAAACAAGAGATTTTTTCATAAACCGTCTCCGTCATTCCCGCGACTTTCGAGGCGAAGATGTCGCCGAGAAAGGGCGAGCTCCTCGAAGACGGAGCGAGCGACCCGGAGGGCGGAGCGCAGCAGCCGAACCTGGGAATCCATGCCTTTTATATGACCTGGATTCCGGCTTTCGCCGGAATGACGACCAAAGTCGCGGGAATGACGGGTTGGTTGCCGGGTCAAGCCGAGGGTGACAGCGATGTCAAACCCTCAGCATCCCGCCGTTGACGTGTATTGTCTGTCCGGTGACGTAGGCCGCCTCGTCCGAGGCCAGATAGACCGCGGCCGCGGCGACGTCCTCGGGCCCGCCGAACCTCGCGAGCGGTATCTGCGACAGCATGTGCGCCTTTATATCCTCCGGCAGGCCGGCGGTCATGGCGGTCGCGATGAATCCCGGGGCTATGCAGTTGGCCGTTATGCCGCGGCTGGCGACCTCGACGGCGAGCGTTTTGGTCATGGCGACTAGCGCGCCCTTGCTGGCCGTATAGTTCGCCTGTCCCGGATTGCCGGTCGCGCCCACGATCGAGCCGATGTTGATTATGCGGCCGAAGCGTTTTTTCATCATCGGCATTATGGCCTCGCGCGAAAGCCTGAACGGCGCGCTCAGGTTGACGTCGAGGACGGCCTGCCAGTCCTCGTCCTTCATCCGCATCATCAGCGCGTCGCGCGTAAGCCCGGCGTTGTTGACCAGTATGTCCAGCCGCCCGGCCGCATTCAGCGTTTCCGCGACAAGCTTTTTCGGCGCCTCCGCAAGGGACAGGTCCGCCGCTATGGCGAAGCACCGCCCGCCGAGTTCGGATTGAAGCCTGTCAAGGGCCTCCTGTTTGCGCCCGGTGATCGCCACGGTTGCGCCGGAGGCATGGAACGCCCGGGCGATCGCCTCGCCTATGCCGCCCGTGGCGCCGGTGACAAGCGCTGTTTTTCCAGTAAGATCGAACATGTTTTTTCTCCTTTTCATCATCCCGGGCTCGCCTGTCGGAAAACCGGGGTCTTTTTTATAAGGTTTATAATGATTTAACGAACGCCTCGATTGACTCCACGCTGTCTATCGGGGTGGATTGAATGCCGGGGGACGTGCGTTTCACAAGCCCGGACAGCACGCCTCCCGAGCCCAGCTCGAAGCATTCCGCAACGCCGTTCGCGGCCATGAATTCCACGCATTCGCGGAAACGGACGCCGCTTGTCATCTGCTCGGCCAGGTGCTTTTTTATCTCCGCCGGATATGAGTCAAGGGCTGCGGTGCGGTTCGATATGAAGGCCAAAGCCGGCTCGGCGAGCGCGGTTTGCCCGAGCGCGGCCTCCACCTCCGCCTTTGCCGGAGCCATAAGGGGGCAGTGCGCGGGAACGCTTACCGGCAGGATCACGCATTTGCGCGCGCCCGTTTTCATCGCCTCCTCCTCGGCTTTCCCGATCGCATCCTTGCGTCCGCTCATCACGACCTGTCCGGGGCAGTTGTCGTTGGCCACATATGCGCCGTCGGTTTTTTTCTCGATTTCCATTGCCTGCTCGATGGAAAGTCCGATGACGGCCATCATCGCGCCCGAGCCGGCCGGCACCGCGGCGGCCATGGCCCTTGCGCGGCGCTCCAGCAGTTTCGCGCCGTCGGCAAGGCTGATTGCGCCCGCGGCGACCAGCGCCGTGTATTCGCCGAGCGAATGGCCGAGCGCATAGCCCGCGATGCCGGACGCTTTCTTCCCGCTCTGCCCCTCTATGGCCCTAAGCGTCGCGATCGATGCCACAAGGAGAGCCGGCTGGGTGTTCTCGGTTTTCGAGAGCTCGTCCGCATCATCGCCGAAGATTATGGCGGACAGCTTGCGGTGCAGCGCCTCGTCCACCTCGTCGAAGACGGCGCGCGCCTCGGCGAAGCTTTCGGCCGACGCCATGCCCATCTTCAGTTTCTGCGACCCCTGTCCGGGGAATAGGAATGCTTTCATGTCATCTCCTTCATTAAATCCAGTCCGTAAAAAAACCGGCGGCTTAAACCGAATTGGCGCGGTTTCAAGAGCGCGTCAAACTCGATCGGTTATAGGAACTCCTTCCCGTTCATGTACGGCCGAAGCTTTTCCGGTATCCTGACGCGCCCGTCCTCCAGCTGGTGGTTCTCCAGTAGCGGCGCCATGATCCGCGGGGTGGCGATTCCGGTGTTGTTGAGGGTATGGCAGTACCTGACCTTGTTCGTGCCGTTTTCGCGGTACCTGAGGTTCGCGCGCCGCGCCTGCCATTCGGTCAGGTTCGAGCAGCTGTGGGTTTCGCGGTATTTGCCCTGCGACGGCATCCATGTTTCCAGGTCGTACATCCTGTACTTGCCCGCGCCCATGTCGCCGGTGCAGCACTCCAGCACGTGGTAGGGCAGCTCCATGTCCTTCAGCGCCTCCTCGGCCGTGGCCAGCAGGGCCTCGAACCACTTCTGGCTTTCGGCGGGGTCGTTCCTGCAGATTACGTACTGCTCGACCTTCATGAACTGGTGCAGGCGTATCAGGCCGCGCACGTCCTTGCCCGCCGATCCCGCTTCGCGACGGAAGCACGGGGAATAGCCGGCGTACAGGATCGGCAGCTGGTTTTCCTCGAGTATCTCGTCGGAATGGAGCGAAGTCAGCACGACTTCCGCCGTGCCGGACAGGTACATGTTGTCCTTCGGCAGGTAATAGACTTCCTCGCGCCCGGCCGGGAAATGCCCGGTGCCGTAAAGAGCCTCCTCCTTCACCATCGAGGGCACGGTGATCATCGTGAATCCCTTGTCGGTCAGCTTGTCCATCATGTACATGTGCAGCGCGATTTCAAGGCGGGCTGCCGCGCCCTTCAGGGTATATGAGCGCGATCCGCACACCTTTGCCGCGCGCTTGAAATCCGCCCAGCCGTTCATTTCCAGTATGTCGTAGTGGTCGCGGGGCGCGAAGTCGAATTTCCTGGGTTCGCCCTCCGTGCGCACGACCACGTTGTCCTCGTCCGACCTGCCTACCGGCACGTCGGGGGCCGGGATGTTCGGCACCTGCCACATAAGGTTCCTGTACTCCTCGCGCGCTGCCTTCAAATCCTCGTCGTACGCGCCGATTTTTTCGCCGATTGCGCGCGACCTGCCAGCCGCCTCGGCCTTCGCCTGCCCCGCCAGGTTCGGCATTTCGGCGCTTATCCTGTTTTTTTCA
>JAISNH010000084.1 GCA_031276335.1 Rickettsiales bacterium | reverse complement strand
CCGGCCAAGAAGATGGACGGCAAGCCGGAGGCGTTCTGGCATTCCGTGTTCCGGGACATCGACGTCATCCGAAACGGGCTTTCCGGAAGCTACATCGTCAACCTGTTCGACATGCCGTTCGTGCTGCTGTTCGTCGGGGCGACGGGGATACTGTTCGGGCGGTACTTCTTCGTCGTGCTGCTGTTCCTGGCCGCGTACGCGATCTTCGTGTCGGCCGCCGTCTATATCCTGGGCATAGTGGACGACAGGGAGAAGCTAGCCGTCAAGGAGCGGGACGAGCTGGTCGCAGGCACGATACACAACCTTTCCTCGCTAAAAAGCCTGTCGCTGACCGGCAAGATACGGAGCATGTGGCTGGACTACCAGGCCGGCATAATCGACAACACCTACAAGCGCAACTACGCCCTGGACATATGCCTGGTCCTTAGCTTCGTCATATACTTCGTCGGCATAACGATATTCTCCGTCATCGGGGTGTACGCGCTCGACATGGGATTCCTTAGCGCGGGCACAATCGTCGCGATACTGCTGCTGTTCAGCTACAACTTCTATCTTATCAACGACTTCATCAAGTACCTGCCGGAGTATTTCCGCTTCATCAATTCGACCGAGCGCCTATCGCAGGTCATGGCGGAGCAGGTGGACGCCATAAAGTCCGGCGAAATCGAAGACGTGACCGACGGCGACCTCGCGCTTAAAAAGGCGACGCTTCTGGACAACCGGAAGAACATCATACTGTCGGATGCGAGCTTCACCTTCAAGGAGGGGAGCATATACGTCGTCCGGGCGAAAAGCACGTTCGACAGCTCGCTTTTCCTGAAGGCTCTGTTCGGCGGGTACGACCTGTCCGCGGGCGAGGTCATGTTCGACAAGTACGACGTCGCGACCCTCAAGGCCGACAGCATAAAGGACTATATCCACTACGGCGCGGAAAGCCATTTCGTAATAGAGGGCACGGTGAAGGAGAACCTGAACTGCCTTATCTCCGCGGACGGGAAGGACAGCTCGTTCGCTGGCTTCGTCGGATACCGCCGCGCGGCGGAGATGCTGGGCCTTTCCGAGGCCGTGGAGCGGCTGCCGAACGGATACAACACCATCATAGACGCGAAGACGGATCTGCTGTCGCCGGAGGAGCTGAAGCTTTTGTCGCTGGCGCGGGTGTTCGTCGGAAATCCGCGGGTCATGCTGTTCGACCAGCCATTCTCCGGCCTGTCGAAGGCGCACAAGGACAGGCTGATCAAGGCCATGGAGGCCGCGGCTGCCGAAAAAATCATCATCATTTCGACCTTGGACCGGGACAGTCCCCGGAAGATTTTGATCAACATCGAGGACGGGAAGATGTCCACGCTGACCGCGGAGGCGTTCGAGGGTGCGGCGGCCAGCATCGCCGGGAAGATGCCCGAGCCGGAGGACACCGCCGGCAACCGCGCGCTGTTCCGCCGAATATTCGGGAAAAAGCCATGACGGGAAAAAACGCTTCGGTCGCCCTGAGCATCCTTTCGTCCGATTATTTCGAGATCAAAAGGACGGTGGCCATGCTGAACGAATCGCCCGCGGACGCGCTGCATTTCGACGTGATGGACGGCGTGTTCGTGAAAAACATCACTTACGGCGCGGGATTTGTCGCCAGCCTGCGCCCGCATTCGAGGAAGTTTTTCGACGTGCATCTAATGATCGCCGACCCGCTGCCCTATGTCCGGGATTTCGCGAAGGCCGGCGCGGATGCAATCACCCTGCACGTCGAGAGCAGGAATTTCGCGCGGGCGTTCGACCTGCTAAAATCGCTGGGCGTCAAGGCCGGCGTGTCGCTCAATCCGAAGACGCCGTTTGCGAAGGTTCGGAAATATCTCGGCGCGGCGGACATGGTCATGGTGATGACGGTCGAGCCCGGGTTCGGCGGGCAGAAGTTCATGGAAGGCCAGCTCGATAAAGTCAGGCAGGCCGCCGAATGGGCGCGAAAGGCCGGGCGCGATCTGACCATACAGGTCGACGGCGGCATCGATTTCAGGACGGCGAAGCTGTTGATTGCCAATGGCGCGAACTCGCTCGTGTCCGGAAGCTTCCTCCTGAAGCAGAAGGATTTCGGCAAGGCCGTCATGAAACTGAAGTCGGCATGATTTTTCCGCCGGTCGAATCCAACCCGGTTTGCGATTCAAGATTCAGGACATCGCCGCCGAATCGCAAATCGAAAATCGCAAGCCTTAAATTCCCGGAATTCCGCTCCACATGACGTCGCGGATGTCCGCGGCGCCGGTCGCCAGCATTACCAGCCGATCGACGCCGAGCGCTATGCCGGCGCAGTCGGGCAGATGCGCAACCGCCTCGATGAAGTCCTCGTCGACGGGGTAGGCCTTGCCGTAAAGCCGCTTTTTTTCCCGCATGTCGCGCACAAAACGCGCGCGCTGCGCCTCCGCGTCGGTCAGCTCGGTGAACGCGTTGGCAAGCTCCACCCCGCACACGTACAGCTCGAACCGCTCCGCTATGTCCGGGAAGTCCGGCTTCGGCTTTGACAGCGCGGCCTGGTGTATCGGATATTCGCACAGTATCGTCGGGCGGCCAATCCCCAGGTTCGGCTCGACGAACCGGAGCATCATCTTTTCGAAAATGTCGTCCCAGGTGTCGGATACCGATACCGATACGTTCCGTTTTTCCGCCTCGGGCGCGATAAGCAACGGCGTCGGCGCGGCCGCATCGTCGATCGCCGCGAACAGGTCGAGGCCGCAGAATCTTTCGAACGCTTCGGCAACAGTCAGCCGTTCGATCCCTTTTTCAAGCCCGCATTCCGCATCGCCCCTCGCAAATGATTTTCCGCCCGCCGCCTTCAACGCGGCCGCCAGGATTTCCCCGCAGTCCTCCATCAGCTTTTCGTAGCCGCATCCGGTCCGGTACCATTCGAGCATCGTGAATTCCGGGTAGTGCGCGGGCGACACGATTTCGTTCCTGAACGCGTGCGCGAACTGGTAGATGTTCCCGAGCCCGAACGAAAGCAGCTTCTTCATCGCGAATTCGGGCGAGGTGTGCAGGTAGAGGGGCACGGATTGGCGCCCGGTTATGTCCACGAATTCGGTTTCGAACGCGTTCAGGTGGACCTCCATGCCGGGGGATATCTGCAGTATCGGGGTGTCGACCTCGGCGAAGTTTTCGCGCGCGAAGAAATCCTTTACCGCCGCGATAATCCGGCTGCGGCGCATAAGGAAAGGAAGCCTTCTTCCG
>JAISNH010000053.1 GCA_031276335.1 Rickettsiales bacterium | reverse complement strand
ATAAGGGCATCGAACAAGATGCCTAAAGGGAGAAAAACTATGAAGAAGACCATGAAAGACCGCCGATGTGGCGGTGAGAACGTTATGCCGGCACAGGCCGGCGGCCAAGAGCAACTATCCGTCATTCCCGCGAAAGCGGGAATCCACACCAATCCGTCATACCGGCGCAGGCCGGTATCCACCGCCGGGCAGCATAATCCTTTGTCATTCCGGTGCTTGACACCGGAATCCAGGCCAGGCAAAGAATCCTTCGCCGGAATCCACGGCGGAATAATCAGCATATTATTGTTATTGGGGAGTGCCGGTACGCATGCCGCGGATCAGGTTTATGTATGTACTCCGTGTCCAGCCGGGACGTATAGCGACGGAACAGGGACGGAGTGTGCTCAGTGCCCTAGCGGGAAGTACTGTCCTGTAGGTACTAGCACGCCGCAGACCTGTCCGAATGGACAAGCACCTAATGCCGCCCGGACGGCATGTACTGTGTGTGGAGCGGGCACGTATGCCACGGCGGGAATGGCCAGTTGTACTGCATGCCCAGCTGGAACGTACCAGAGCAGCGCGGGACAAAGCGGCTGCAACACTTGCCCGTCAGGCTATTACTGTCCTAGCGGGAGCAGCTCGTATTATGCCTGTTCGTCGGGACAGATACCCAATTCCGGCAGGACGGCCTGTACGTCGTGCGGGTCGGGAACCTATTACTCGGGAGGAACTTGCAAGACGTGTCCAAGCAATGCGTCGTGTAGCGCCACTGGGTTTACTTGCAATACTGACTATCATAAGAACACTGCGGGTACAGCATGCTTTAGGTGCAAGGCTTACAATGAAGGTAGGATTCCTGGCGACCAATGGTACTTTAATCTCAAGGGTTCTTTCATATATTGCAAACCAAGTGGTAACTCTTGCGTGCTTGATAAGTCCCAGCGGTATGGCGGCTGCCTCGGCAGCCTCTCCAGCTGCTCGAGCGCCGGTTCAAGTGGGTCGAATCTTCAGGCTTCGGCCGGTCGTTTCTGCGCAAATGGAGGAAGTTTTTAAGGTACCATTCCCGGTTCGTCCGGGAATCTACCTCCCCGTCATCCCCGGGGCCCGCCTGCGGGAACCCGGGGATCCATGGGGCGGTGCGCGCGGGAAGTAATGAGGCCTTGTTGTGAAACCTGGATTGTCGGGTCAAGCCCGACAATGACAACTACCACGTCATTCCCGCGAAAGCGGGAATCTTATGGGATGAAGTTGGTTCGTCTCCTTCTTCATCCCTCCCATTATACTAAAGTTCATACCAGGCTGGCCGAAGTATCCTCGCGACGCAACCTAATCTCCTCGCTAACACCGCTCGTCGATAAGGTTTTGTACGCTCGGGTTCTTCATCCCTCCCATTATACTAAACTCCATACCAGGCTGATCGAAGTATCCTCGCGACGCAACCTAATCTCCTCGCTAGCACCGCTCGTCGATAAGGTTTTGTACGCTCGGGTTCTTCATCCCTCCCAATTCCATTTAGGATTTGCCTCTCCGTCATACCGGCGCGGAAATCCCGCCGGATTTCAAAAAAACTCGTGACTATTCCAAATCGGCGTGGTATAAACGATTATATTGTAAATTCCTATATATGCGGGGGCTGTCTTGAACAAGCTGAGCAAGTCTAAAAACATGAAGCTCCAGATTATAAAAAGGCTGGTGCGGAAGGTTTTTTTAATCGTATTCATACTTTTTTCGTTCATCCTGATATTCATAGGCAAGCCCGACAATCCCATACTTAGCCGCACAAGCGGGCTGGTCGTGGCCGTGTTTTCGCCGGTCGTTTCCCTGATTTCGTATCCGATATACAAGGTCGGCAGCTTCATCGAGGAGGTGAAGGCCTTCAGGCGCATGGACGAAATAAACCAGGAACTGAAGGCGGAGGTGTCGAAGCTGACCGAGGAGCTGAATTTTTACAAGTCGCAGGATGCGGAGAACAAGAAGCTGCGCGAGATTTGCAATTTTGCGGGCGGCGGGGCGAATTTTTTCCTTATCACCCGCGTTCTCGGCTCGGCGGGCGCGGGCTTTTCCCACACGTTCATACTTGACGCCGGTACGAAGGACGGCGTGGCGAAATACCATGCCGTCCTGGTCGACGGATACCTTGTGGGTCAGATTGTCGCGGTCGGCGATCGGTATTCGCGCATGCTTCTCCTGACCGATGCCGGCTCGAAGATACCGGTGCAGGTCGAAACGACGGGCACGCGCGCCTTTTTGACGGGCGACAATTCGAAATACCCGCGCGTGGTGCATTTCGAAAACCAGGAGCCGATAGGCCTCGGCGACCGCATAGTTACCTCCGGCATGGACGGCAACATACCCGCCGGCATACCCGTCGGCATAATCGGCAGCATATCCGAGGAAAACGGCGTCGTGCTTCAGCTGTTCGTGGACAGCTCGCGAATACACTATGTGCATGTTGTGAAGACCTCGCACACCGACGCCATACGTGAATTTTTGAAGAAGGCGGAATGAATTTGATTTTCACTCGAAGCTAACGGGGTAAAATGGGTAAATATATGAATGACCAAGTTGTTGCAAAGGCGGGCTTTGCCCAGCTTTGCAACGCATATGGTATAATACAAAATAGGCGTAAGGTTTTCGAACGCCGTAATTTTGGATTGGGCAAATGAGATTGGCGAAGCGCTATAAATGGCTGTTTTCCTTCATTTCCGCCCAGATTCCGTTTATCAGCAGCTTCCTGGTGCTGATGCTTTCGTTCGCGGACGTGGGACCGCATTACGCAAAGCCCGTCCTTGTCCTTATCCCGATATTCTTTTGGGCGATGACAAAGACCGCGCACATGGAGTTCATATCGATAATGCTGTTCGGCTTTGTCGAGGATTTCATGGACGGCACGCCGTTCGGCCTGAACATATTCATATTTTTAAGCCTGTATTTCATCGTGTATTACCAGAAGATGTTCCCGCTGGAGGAAAGTTTCATCTTTTCGTATCTGGCCTTCAGCGTGCTGACGCTCGTCCTGTTCCTGTTCAAATACGCGGTCACGGTGATGCTGTTCGTGCCGAATTTGGGATTTTTCAACATACTGCTTAGCTGGGCTGTGCTGATACTGCTTTATCCGATGTTCTATTATATGTTGAGCCGGCTTTACGTGCTGGTAAGGAAATACTGATGCGCGACGCGGAGCTTTTGAAGGTATTGAATAGGCGCGCGCTCCTGGTGGCCGGAGGCGAACTGGTGCTGTTTGCGGTACTTGCCGGACGCCTGTACCACCTGCAGATACTGGACAGCGGGAAATACAAGCGCCTTTCCGACAGGAACAGCATCCGCGTCCGCCTTATCCCCGCCGCCCGCGGCGTGATTTCCGACAGGAACGGCGTCGAGTTGGCCGTCAACAAGAACAGCTACGGCGTGCAGATGATACCCGAGGAAGTCGCGCTGCAGGGCAAGACGGTGGAGGAGATCGTCGAGAAGCTTTCCTCTCTGATTTACCTTTCCGATGCCGAGAAGGAGAAGATACGCGGCAACATCCAGAAGAAGAAGCCCTTCTTCCCCGTCTTCGTCAAGAACCACCTCGCGTGGGACGAGATGGCGAAAATCCAGGTGAAGAACCTCGACCTGCCGGGCGTGTACGTGGAGGAGGGGAAGCGCCGCGAGTATCCGATGGGCGAAATCGCCGCGCACGCCGTCGGCTATGTCGCCAGCGTTTCCGAAGACGACCTGAACCGCGACCCGGAGCCTCTGCTCTCGCTACCTGACTTCAAGATCGGCAAGACCGGCGTCGAAAAGCTGCTGGAGCGCGAACTTCGTGGAAAAAGCGGCGAAACCATACAGATTGTGAACGCCTCCGGCCGCGTGATTGAAACCCTGGACGACCGGAAGCGGATGGCCGTGCCGGGGAAAAGCGTCTCCCTGACCGTCGATTCCCGCCTCCAGAGCTACGCGCTCGAACGGATGGATACGGAAAGCGCCAGCGCGGTGGTGATGGACATCTATACCGGCGACGTGCTGCTGATGATTTCGGTGCCGGCGTACAACCCGAACATCTTCCAGAACGAGGAGCAGGCCGCCGAGGAGTTCAAGAAGCTCCTGAACAACAAATATTTTCCGTTCGTGAACAAGTCGATCGAGGGGCTGTATTCGCCCGGTTCGACGTTCAAGATGATGACGGCGATGGCCGCGCTCGCCGACGGCAAGATAAATCCGAACACGAAGTTCAACTGCTCCGGGCATTTCGATTTCGGGGACAGCCGCTACCACTGCTGGCGCACGTCCGGCCACGGCATAGTCGATTTGGAGCATTCGTTCCAATACTCCTGCGACATATACTACTACAACGTCGCGACGAAGGTGAACATGGACGTCATACAGGACATGGCCTACCGGTTCGGCCTTGGCGAATATACGGGCATCGAGCTGCAGGGCGAAAAGCGCGGGCAGGTGCCCTCGAGAAGCTGGAAGCGCAACTACAAGAGCGAGCCGTGGTACACCGGCGACACCATCACCGCCGCCATAGGCCAGGGCTACACGCTCGTTTCTCCCATGCAGCTCGCCGTCATGACCTCGCGCATCGCGAACGGCGGCATAGAGGTCAGGCCCAGGATAATGAAGGGCGAAAACGAGGCCACCCCCGATTTCCCGCAGATGGAGCTCAACGCCTCGCACCTGAACATCATAAGGAACGGCATGTTCTCCGTTGTCAACAAGCCGAACGGTACCGGCCGAACGGCCTTTTTCGACTACCGCGGAATGCAGATGTGCGGAAAGACCGGAACGACGCAGGTCAAGCGCATCACGCGCGAGGAGCGCCTGCGGGGCATCATCGACCAGAAGGATTTGCCCTGGAAGTACAGGAGCCACGGCCTGTTCGTCGGATATGCGCCGTACAAGAATCCGCGTTTCGCGATTTCGGTCGTGGTGGAGCACGGAATTTCCGGCTCCGGCTCGGCCGCGCCTATCGCCCGCGATTTGATGAGGAGGACGTTGGAGCTGTATGCATAGGATTTGGAAATGGTATTGAGCATGAAAAAAAGCGGCGGCATGAACCCGCTCGGCAAATTCCTGGCGATGAACTGGCCGCTCGTCGCGCTGCTGGCCGCGCTTTGCATCGTCGGCCTCGTCGTGTTGTACAGCGCCGGCCGGCCGGTATGCGCCGATCCGTACAAATGCCAGATACGCTACGGCAGCTGGTCTCCATGGGCCATATCGCAGCTGCCGAAGATACTGGCGGGCTTCCTTATCCTGATATTCGTCGCGGTGGTCGATTTGAAGATATGGGTGAAATATGCGTACTGGATATACGGGGTTTCCATAATATTCCTTGTGGCCGTGATGTTTTTCGGGCACGTCGGCATGGGCGCGCAAAGGTGGCTGAACCTTGGGTTCATAAGGTTCCAGCCGTCCGAGCTTGTGAAAATAGGCCTCGTGCTAGCGCTCGCGAAATATTTTTCCGCGCTCAGCATAAACGAGATAGGAAGCGCGTACTACCTCGTGTTTCCGGCCGCGCTTGTCGCGCTTCCGGTTGTGCTCGTGCTGGTCCAGCCGGACCTCGGCACCGCGATGTCGCTTGTCATC
>JAISNH010000034.1 GCA_031276335.1 Rickettsiales bacterium | reverse complement strand
ATAAGGGCTGCCTGTTCCTCGGTATGCGTGTCGGTCAGCACGGGGCACCCGAAGGTTTTCCGTACCTCGTCGAACACCGCCGCGGCGTATTCCAGCCCGACTCCGCGGTTGCCTTCAAGCGCGTTTCGGTTCGCCTTGTCGTAGCTGTTCTTGAATATGAAGCCGATTTTGAGTTTTTCGCAAATCTTGACGAGCGCCTCGCACGTCTTCATGGAAAGGTCGCGGCTCTGCATCTGGCAGTTGCCTGCGATAAGCGCGAAGGGAAGGTCGTTTCCCATTACTACTTTGTTGACCCCGTCGCCGCCGACGGTTATATGTTTTGCTTTCGTCATGATTCGCTCCTGTTGGTTGTGACAGGAGTATTATAGCCGCTATGAACGAAAGGTCAATAGCCGCGGGGATTTACTTGTGCTCGCCTATGTATATTCCCAAATCGCACGCGGTACGGACGATTTTCGACTTCGTGCTCAGGAAGCGGGTGGCTGCCTTGTCGAAATGCGACAGGTCGTTCACGACGAATTTTCCGTCCCGCATCCCGACCATGGCGCACTTGTGCCGGCCGGAGGCGAGCGTATCCACGGCGAAGGTCGAAAGCATGGAGGCGAGCTGCCGGTCGAAGGCGGAGGGCAGGCTACCGCGCTGTATGTGCCCCAGCTGGTTGGAGCGCACCGTAAATCCGGCCTTGTCCAGCTTCAGCTCGACGTATTTCGCGACGTTGCCGTAATGCTGCGCGTCCAGCTTCTCGCCCTTCTCCGCCCCGGCGCCCTCCGCCGCGACGATAAGGAAATGCTCCCGCCCCTCGGTTTTCCGCACGGACTTCAGCTTCTTTACCACGCCGTCGATTGTGTACGGGATTTCCGGGACGAGTATGGCGTCGGCGTTCGACGACACGCCCGCGGCGAGGGCCAGATGCCCTGTGTCGCGCCCCATGACCTCGGTGACGATTGCGCGCCGGTGGCTTTTCGCAGTCCAGTATATGTTGTCGAGCGCATCGGTACATACGCCGACGGCCGAATTGCATCCGATTGATATGTCGGAGCCCGGGGTGTCGTTGTCGATCGTCTTCGGTATGCCCATGAAGGCGACGCCGGCCGCGCGGGCAAATCCGCTGGCAAACAGCATGGTGCCGTTGCCCCCGGTCGCGATAATCGCGTCCAGCTTCAGCCTCTTTATGCCCTTTGCGACGTCGGCGGTTATCATGCGGCGGGTTTCCAGCTCGCCGACGTACTTGTCCTTGTAGTTGGCGCGCGAAAACGCGCCCAGGAACGATCCGCCCTGGCGTATCAGATCGCCGAAGGGCATCTTCAATCCCATTCTGAAGTTGGACGAGGCGCCCGTAAGGCCGTCCTGTCCGTCCTCTATCCCGATTATTTCCCATCCGTAACCCGTTATCGCGCGCTTCACGACGGCCATCACGGCCATGTTCAGTCCCGCGCAATCCCCGCCGGAGGTGAAAACCCCGACCCGCTTCTTTTTGCCAGCCATATTTCTTTCCTTTCCAAATACAATAGCCATTATAGCAAGGCGCGAAACACAGGTAAAGGGGAAACTTTTCTGCTGGAAACTTTTGCCTTTATTTTTCCGGCGTGTTTATCTATAATGAAGGGAAAATTCGGGACATGGAATGATTTACAGCGAAACACACTTCAAGGGCGTCGAGAAAGCGGGGCGGCTGGCCGCGGAAACCCTGGACTTCATAACGGACTATGTGTCCGCCGGCATATCGACGTTCGAGCTGGACAAGCTGGTGGCCGAACATACCCGTCGCCAGGGCGCGACATGCGCCACCCTGGGCTACATGGGATACCCGAAAAGCTGCTGCATATCGCTGAACTCGGTCATCTGCCACGGCATCCCCAGCAAGCACGAATACCTGAAGGACGGCGACATATTGAACATCGACGTGACGACCGAATCCGGCGGATATTTCGGCGACACCAGCCGCATGTACGCCGTAGGCCGCATCCCGCCGCGCACGCGCGAGCTTATCGACGTGACCTACGATTCGATGATGGCGGCGATTTCGATATGCCGCCCCGGGCAAAGCTTCGCCGAAATCGGACGCACGATACAGGGCATGTGCGAGGCGCGCGGCTTTTCCGTCGTCCGCGACTTCTGCGGGCACGGCACGGGAACCTCGTTCCACGAGGAGCCGAACGTGCTTCACTACTACGACAGTGCCATGGAGGGGGAAATCATGCGCGAGGGTCAGATTTTCACGATAGAGCCCATGGTCAACACCGGCGGGTGGAAGATGGAGATCGGGGACGACGACTGGACCGCGACCACTGTGGACGGCGGCCTGTCCGCGCAGTTCGAGCACACCGTCGGCATAACGAAAACCGGCGTGAAAATCTTCACCCTGTCGCCCAAGGGCTATACTAAACCACCATACAGAAAGGAGAGCAAATAACATGGCAATGATAACAGTTTTGGGGCACAAGTCGCCCGACACCGACAGCGTGGTCTCCGCAATCGCGTACGCGTACCTTTTGAACGCGCGAAGGATAGAGGCACGTCCCGCGGTACAGGGGACGATAAACGGCGAAACCCGGTTCGTGCTCGAAAAGTTCGGGCTGAATGTTCCGGAAACGGTCGACCGCATCGCGGAATTGGAGGTTGCGCTCGTCGATTCGACCGAGCCGGGACAGCTGCCGCCCGACATCGCCGGGGCGGACATAAGGTACATAGTCGACCACCACAACCTCGGCGGACTGAAGACGCCCGCCCCTATCGAGGTATGGACGCGTCCCGTCGGCTGCACCTGCACCATACTGAAGCTGATGTTCGACTTCTACCGCGTAGAGATTCCGTCCGACATAGCGGGCGCGATGATGTGCGCGATACTTTCCGACACCGTGATGTTCAAGTCCCCGACCACCACGGCCGAGGACAAGAAGGCGGTCGACGATCTGGAGAAGAAGTCGGCCATGAGCGCGGTCGACGTCGGCATGGAAATGATGCGCGTGAAATCCTCCGTCGAAAACGATTCGCCCGAAGACCTGATAGGCCGCGATTTCAAGGATTTCGACATAAGGGGCAGGAAGATCGGCATAGGCCAGATAGAGCTGGTCGACCTCTCCCTCGCCGCCGGCAAGCTGCCCGGAATCAAGGCCGCGCTGCAGAAGCTGAAAAAGGAAAATGGGTATTTCGGAATACTGTTCATGATGACGGACATCATGAAGGAGGGCACCGAGCTGATCGCCTATACCGACGACGACGCGAAGGTGGAAGGGATATTCGGCATAAGGCTAAAGGACAACCGGGCGTGGTGCCAGGGCATGATGAGCCGCAAGAAGCAGGTCGTGCCTCCGCTGGAGGAAAACCTGTAGGCTATGAGGCGCAGTCCTGGCGCTCCGGCGCCACTGCAAAAAATCCCCTCCGGAGAGGGGATTTTCCAAAGCCTGCAACAATTATTCCTGTTTCAGATTCTCGGCCGATTCTTTTCCGTTCTTGGAAACGATGTCGAACTCGATCCGGGTGCCTTCGTTCAGGTATATGCCGGCGGCCTTCACCGCGGTGATATGGATGAACACATCCTTGTCGCCATCGTCGGGCTGCACGAAGCCGTAGCCCTTCTTGGAATTAAACCATTTAACTGTGC
The DNA here is from genome assembly GCA_031276335.1 of Rickettsiales bacterium. Classification (GTDB taxonomy): domain Bacteria; phylum Pseudomonadota; class Alphaproteobacteria; order Rs-D84; family CACZYB01; genus JAISNH01. Next base: position 2,044 of record JAISNH010000034.1, on the reverse strand, counting down.
CTTTTGTCATAAACGTCCTCATGTTATAGTTAGTATGCGAAAATATGAGCTGAGCTGAGGAAGAATACAAGTTGTGTTAGAACCGGAAATCCAAACCTTCATATCGAACATATTCCGGTTATATTGTAGAACTTTTCGAAATATAAGCAAGAGTTATTTATTCCGCGGCCGCCGGTCGCGACAAAAGCCTTGCGCGGAAAAGGCCTGCGCGCCATAATATGCGTATGGAAAACACGGCGTGCGGATATTTTGGAAAGTGCGGCGGATGCGATTCCGCGCATGCGCCCGGCAAGGAGGCGATGCTTTCACGCGAGCTGGAGGAACGCGGGGTGCCGTCCGGCCGCATGCTGCCGATCCTCAGGATCCCGGCCGGGCGCCGTCGCAGGGCGGAGCTGAAGGTCGACTACGGCGCGAACGTCGGATTTTTCAGGGCGAGGACGAACGACGTCGTGCCGGTCGCAAGTTGCCCCCAGCTGCTGCCGGAGATAGGCGCCCTGCTCCCGAAATTGCGGGCGCTCTTCCGCTCGCTGGTCGAACGGAGCTTCGGGGCGGTTGAAATCGTGCGCGTCGAAAACGGAATCGTCCTGCGCTTCGAGGGCATAAGAACCGCGCCGCTCGACCAGCCGAAGATTCGAGAGTTCGCCCGCGCGAACGGAATCATCTCTATATCGTCGGAAAGCGGAATCCTATGGGAAGAAGAAACACCGCGCGTAAGCTTCGGCGGACGCGAGGTCGCGTATCCGCCCGGAACCTTCCTGCAGCCGAGCGCGGAAGGCGAAGCCGCGATATTCGCCGCGGCGAAGGGCTTCATGGAAGGGAAGAAATACGCGCGCGTCGCCGACCTGTTTTCCGGGCTGGGGCTGTTCTCGTTCGGCCTAGCGGAGGCGGGACGGAAGATTTCGGCCTACGACTGCGACCGGGCGGCGGTACGGCAGATAAACATAAGCGCGAACCGGTACGGACTCGACGTGCGGGCGGCGGAGGCGGATTTGTTCAGGCGCCCGGTAAGGGACGGCGCGCTTTCCGCGTTCGACCTGGTCATACTGGACCCGCCGCGCGACGGGGCCGAGGCGGAGGCATCCGAGCTGGCGAAAACTTCGGCGGACATAATCTACGTCTCCTGCAATCCGGCCACCTTCGCGCGCGATGCGAAAATTCTGGCGTCCGGCGGATACGGGATTATGGAAATCCAGCCCGTCGACCAATTCCCCATGACGCGCCATCTGGAGCTGGTGGCGCGGATAAAAAAGCTGCCGCCATAGTATTCGACGCTAGTATGGAGCTACTCCACCGTCACCGATTTGGCGAGGTTGCGCGGCTTGTCGACGTCCAGCCCCTTCTCGACGCTGACGAAGTACGCCAGAAGCTGTATCGGAATTATCTGGGACAGCAGCACCTCGAATTTGTTGTCCGTCGCCGCGGTCGGGATGAACGCGTAGACCTTGTCGCGCATGCGCTCGTAGCTCTCCATATCTCCGATAAGGACGACGCGGCCGTTGCGCGCGGCGATTTCCTCGATGGAGGAGGCGTTCTTGTCGAACAGCAGGCGGCTGTTGTTGAGGGCGATTACGAACATTCTGTCGCCGATAAGCGCGATAGGCCCGTGCTTCAGCTCGCCGGAGGCCACTCCCAGGGTAGGTATGTAGCTGACCTCCTCGATCTTGAGCGCCCCCTCCAGCACCATGGGGAACAGGATGTCGCGGCCGGTGTAGATTAGGTAGTCCGCCTCGCGTGCGAACACCTTCGCGATTTTTTCGATAGCCTCGACCGGCTCCGGCATCAGCGCCTTTTCCAGCACGCGGCCGGCCTTCGCGAATTCGGCGACCATGGCGTGGTACTTTTCCCCGGATATGGAGCCGTTCCTGAACGCGATTTCCACCGCCAGCAGGTACAGGAGCGACACCTGAGCGGTCAGGGCCTTCGTCGAGGCGACGCCGACCTCCACGCCCGCCGGAGTCTTCAGTATCATGTCCGATTCGGATGCTATCGTGCTTTGCGCCACGTTGACTATGGACACGATTTTCTGGCGCGCGTCCTTGCAGTA
>JAISNH010000027.1 GCA_031276335.1 Rickettsiales bacterium | reverse complement strand
TTCGCCTCGGCGGACGCAAGCGCCAGAATCAGTGTGATGGCAGTGGTTTTCATATTTTCCTCCCCGTGGTTTCAATGTTCTGCAAAAGGATTATGATTGGCGTGGCCTCGATACCCTTTGCAAATATGCCGCATATTATACAATATTTCCTATGCGTTGGCAACCGGTATTTTCCGCCGCAATCCCCCTCCGTCATTCCCGCGACTTTCGAGGCGAACATCGCCGGGAAAGGACGAGCGCAGCTGGCGACCCGTAGGGCGGCTCGCGGCAGTCAACCCTGGGAATCCGGCGGTAAATTTTTTTGATGCTTTTTTCCGCCAGTCCTTTTATAATCTGTAAAAAACTAAGATAGGAGCTAGCCATGAAACTGAACGACATTAGGAAGACCTACCTGGATTTTTTCGTTGGAAAGGGGCACACGGTCGTGAAGTCCAGCCCGCTGGTGCCGGAAAACGATCCGACGCTGCTGTTCACGATTGCCGGTATGGTGCAGTTCAAGGACGTGCTCCTGGGCAAGGAGAATCTGGGTTTCACCCGCGCGGTGGACTGCCAGAAGTGCATCCGCGTGAACGACCTGGACGACGTCGGCTACGACGGCCGGCACCATACGTTTTTCGAAATGCTGGGCAACTGGAGCTTCGGCGATTATTTCAAGGAGGAAAGCATTTCGTATTCGTGGGAGTTCCTGACCGATGTGCTGGGGCTGCCGCGGGAAAGGCTGTACGTCACCGTGCATCCGGACGACCCGGAAAGCCGCGGCCTGTGGAAGAAGGTCGCCGGCTTCGGCGACGATCGCATAATCGACATCGCGGATAACTGGTGGGCGGCGGGAGATGTCGGCCCGTGCGGTTACGATACCGAGATTTTCTACGACCAGGGCGAACATGTCGCAGGCGGCCTGCCCGGCACCAAGGACGAGGACGGCGACCGCTACCTCGAAATCTGGAACAACGTGTTCATGCAGTTCGAAACGCTTGAGGGCGGCAGGCGCCTGGAGCTGAAGGCGAAGAACGTCGACACCGGCATGGGGCTGGAGCGCATATCCAGCGTCCTGCAGAACGTCGCCAGCAACTATGAAACCGATTTGTTCAAGGGCATCATCGAGGGCATAGAGGACGTCCTCCGCGTGAAGAAGACGGCCGCCAGCGCGCCGTCGTTCAACGTGATTGCCGACCACCTGCGCGCGGTGTCGTTCCTGATAGCCGACGGCGTGCTGCCTTCGAACGAGGGCAGGGGCTACGTCCTGCGCCGCATCGCCCGCCGCGCCCTCCGGCACATCCACATGCTTGGCGTGAAGGAGCCCGCGCTTTACAAGATGTTCGGCGCGCTGGAAAAGGAGATGGGCGCCGCGTATCCGGAGCTTTCGGAGCGCGCCGGCCTGATCCGCCGCACGATAGAGGCGGAGGAGGAGAATTTCAGCGCCACGCTGGACGCGGGCATGAGGATTCTGGCGGACGAGATTTCCGGCATGGAGGGCGGGGTGCTTTCTGGCGAGGCGGCCTTCAGGCTGTACGACACCTACGGCTTTCCGCTGGACATGACCGGGGACATCCTGCGCGCGAAGGGCATGTCCGTCGATGTCGCCGGCTTCGAGGCCGCGATGAAGCGGCAGAAGGAAATGTCGAAAAGGGCCTCCGGATTCAAGGGCGAGTCCGGCACGGCGAAAATATGGTACGACATCCGCGGCCGCGTCGGGGCTACCGAATTCGTCGGCTATGGCGCGCTTGAATCCGAATCCTCCGTGGTGGCGGTGGAGGGCGACGGGATAGTCGTCGACAGGACGCCGTTCTATGCGGAATCCGGCGGCCAGGTCGCCGATGCGGGCTATGTCGGGATCGGCGGCGTGGAAATCGAGGTGCTGGACGTGCAGAAGGTCGCCGACCTGTTCGTGCACAAGGTTGCGGACGCCTCCGCTTTCAAGATCGGCGCCAGGGTGCGCATGGTGGTGGACGCCGCCGCGCGGAAAAAAACCATGGCGAACCATTCCGCCGCCCACCTGCTCCAGCGCGCGCTGAAGGAAATCGTGGGCGGGCATGTCGCGCAGAAGGGCTCCTGGGTCGGGCCGTCCGGCTTCCATTTCGATTTCGCGAACCCAAGGGGGCTGGCGCCGGATGAAATAGAAAAGGTGGAGCGGCTCGTCAACCGCTTCATCGCGGAAAAGCGCGCGATAACGGTCAGGGAAATGTCGCTGGAGGATGCGCGGAAGACCGGCGCGATCGCCCCGTTCGGCGAGAAATACGGGGAGCGTGTCCGCGTCGTCGAGATGAAGGATTGCTCGATCGAATTCTGCGGCGGCACGCACGCGGGCAACACCGCCGACATCGGATTTTTCAAGATATTGCGCGAGGAATCAATCGCCGCAGGAATACGCCGCATCGAGGCCGCGGCCGGCGAGGAGGCCTTCGCGTTAGCGAAGTCGCGCGGACTGCGGACGGACGGCAGCCCGCTGGACCTGATTGTGGAATTGCAGGAGAAAATCAAGGAGGAAAATGCGGCTGCTGCCGCTGCTCAGGCTAGCGAATTCGAGGAGAAGAAAAAGCGGGAGGAGCAGCTCCGCGCGCTCGATGTCGAAACCGTCCGGGACAATGTTTTCAAGGAAACCGTTGGCGGCGCGGCGTTCATAAGCGGCGTGTTCGATTCGGTCGACGCGAAGAACCTGAAGCCGGCGGTGGACGCCCTGCGCGCCGTGCATGCGGAAAACGCCGTCGTGACGCTGGTATCGCGCGCCTTCGGCAAGGTATCCGTGATAGCGGCCGTGTCGCAGGATTTGACCTCCAGAATCTCGGCCGTCGATCTGGCCAAGGCCGCATCGGTGGCTATGGGAGGCAAGGGCGGCGGAGGCCGTCCGGATCTCGCCCAGGCCGGCGGCGTCGATCCGGACAAGGCGCTGGAGGCGGTCGAGGCGGCAAGGAAAATAGTCGCTGGCTTGAAATAGTTTTATTTTAGTTCTAATCAAGATATTGAATTTACAGCGAAAAAACCTTGTTGAGAAATTTGGATTCCCCGGTCAAGCCGGGGAATGACGGGTTGGTATGGATTGTCGGTCAAAGCCGGAGAATGACGGAGAAGATTGTCATTCCCGCCCCCGTCATACCGGCACCTTCAATCGTCATAGCGGCATGCCTCCCCGTCATAC
>JAISNH010000115.1 GCA_031276335.1 Rickettsiales bacterium | reverse complement strand
TCGCAATCACCTCGCGTATGCGGCGCCGAAGCAGGTACGCGTCGCGCGGCGGAACCAGGAATCCGGTTTTCTCGTCGGCGATGAACTCGCGCGCGGTCGCGTTGTCCGCGGCCAGCACGGGCTTGCCCGCCAGCATGGCCTCCAGGATGTTCTTCGCCAGCTCCGGCTCGTCGAACGGCAGCAGGGCGAAATCGGCGATCGCCGCGGCCGACTGCGTCTTCTCGATTTCCGGGACGAAGCGGGAGCGTGACTTCACGTTGACGCGCGAAGCATAGTCCTTCACGTACTCCTCCGCCGCGCCCGCGCCGGCGATTATGAAATACACGTCCTGCACCGATCCGATCGAATCGAACATAGTTTCGTACCCGATGCCGCGCGCAAACGTTGCCGCCGAATAGATTATCTTCGCCTTCTCCGGCACGAAAAAGTCGCGCTTGGAAAGCGTGGGCATATTCTTGTACTCCTTCACGAACGCGGGCAGCATGAACGATTTCGCGCCCGAAAACCCGTTTTCCTTCGCATACGAGAGCGGGCCGTCCAGGTTCGTCATTACATAGTCGTTGCGGTCGAACGACGCGATATCCGCGCGCGCCGACAGGTGCGATACCTGGACGAAGCTGCCGGAAACGGCCGATGCCCTGGCCCACGGCCCCCATTTTACCACTATGTCGGGCGAAAATTTCATGCAATGCGCCCACATGCGGATCTTGTTCGCGAACCGCCCGGCCTCACCGCCCTTCAGATGTTTTACCGGAACTATGGTGGAAAGCCATCCGAGGGTCGCGCCCTCCTCGGTCACGGCTTCCTGCGACACGCCATATTCGTAAAGCGAAAGGACAAGCTCGGAAATCGTCTTCCTGTTCGCCTCGAAGTACCGCCCGTCGATGATATGAAAAATTTTCATTTCGTATTTTAAACTCCTGTTGTATGATAAGCTAAAAATCGCAACTAATCAAGGAAAAGGAAAAAGCAATGGCGATGGCGCCGACGCGCGGGAACATACGGCTTGTCGCCGGAATCATAAAGGCCGGCCGCCCCGCGATATTCCCGGCGGGCACCGTGTTCGGCATGGGCGGACTGGCGGGCAGCGAACGGCTTGCGGACGAAATCAGGAGCCTGAAGGGACGGAAGAAGGAGCAGGGCTTCCTCGTGAACCTGCCTTCCCTTGCCGCGATAAGGAAAATTGCGCGCGTGGGCGCGCTCGAGGCCGAGTTGATGCGCGGCTTCATGCCGGGCGGACTGACGCTCGTGCTCGAACTGAAGCCCGGCGTGCGCCTTGCCGCCGCAAGGGACGGGACGGTAGGGGTCAGGATTCCGGACAGCCGCACCCTGCTGTCGATACTGAGGATTGTGGGCGAACCCGTAATATCGACCAGCTGCAACAGGACCGGCCAGCCGCCAGCCATGTCCGTATCGGACGCGGAAAAAATATTTCCCGGCATTCCCGCAATCGGCGACACGTCGCGCCCCTCCGGCACTCCGTCGACAATCGCGCGGGTCGAGGGATCGGACATAAGGATACTGCGCCCGGGCATCATCCCCGCCGGCGCGCTCCTGAAATGGATAAGGAAAAAATTCCCGGCCGCAAGGATAATCTGAGCCGTTAAAATCCGGCGCCCGCTTATTCCTCGATCTTGTCGATTATCTTCTTCAGGAACGGGATCGTGATGTTGCGCCTCTCCTCGGACGCCGCCATGTCCGCCACCTCGACCAGCTCGTTTATGCACGATGCGTTGCGCGGCACGACCCCGGACAGCCACTCGACCACGTTTGCCGACACCGATATGCCGCGCTCCATGAACTGCTTCACGATCAACGCCTTCAGAAGGTCGTCGTCGGGCGTGTAGATGTTCGCGACCGGCATCTGCAGCAGGCGCGTCTTCAGGTCGGCGGAGGCAAACCCTATCCCGGCCACCGGGGCGCTGGCGGTCATGAACAGCTTCGTGCCGACCTCGCCGGCATAGTTGACCACGTGGAGCAGGCTCTCTTCCCCCGCCGCGTTCCTCGCGACCGCGTCGATGTCGTCGACGGCCAGGGCGGAATGCTCGGGCACGATGTCGGAAAACGCCTCGGCGGCCAGCTCCGCGGCGTTATAGATTTTCGCGCCGCTCTTTTCCCCGAACAGCCATAGCACGTGCGTCTTGCCGGAGGCCTTCGCGCCGACGACCAGCACGCCCGGCAGGTCGAACCATTCGGGATACGAATCGATCCACTCCACCGCCTCGATGTTCGACGCGGACACTAGGAAATCCTCGCGGCCCAGAAGCTGCCTGTGTTCGAGATGCAATGGAAGCTGCCTCATCATCTTTTCACCACCAGATAGCCGCCGCGCCCCTCCGCCGCCATTCCGTGCCGCCTTAGCGCGGAGACAAGCGAGGACAGCGTATAGTCGTACTTCAGCGACACTTGCGCCTTGTTGTATTTGAGGGCCTGCACGGAATAGCCCTTCACCTCGGATATGGAGGCCAGCGTCTTTTCCACCTTCAGCCAGTCGGCTATGCCTGAAATAGGCACCACCAACGAAACGGATTTTCCGAAATCCTGCCCCGGCGGATTGCGCTTGTACATGTCGTTCATGTCGTATATGGCACGCACGGCGACGTTCTTCATGTCGGCGTCGTTGGTTTCGAACGACACGACCTCGCCGTTCTTCTTGTTGGTCAGGCTGACCTTCCTGTACTGGCCGTCGATGTCTGAAATTTCCGCGACGATTATGTTGCCCGCGCCGCTGCGCGACAGGACGCCAGACAGCCCGTCCATGTCCTCGTCCCTGATTTTGCCTATCCCGCC
>JAISNH010000073.1 GCA_031276335.1 Rickettsiales bacterium | reverse complement strand
AATATTCCGGGATCGTCCGAATTCACGCTTATGCTCATCCCGTTCCTGATATAGCGCGGCAGGTCGTAGTTTTCGGGTGTTATTTGCCGGTTCAGGCGCATATTGGAAAGCGGGCACATCTCTATATGCACGCCTTTTTCAATTATCTCGTCGGTAAGGGTTGGATCGCTGATGTTGTTTCCATGCCCGATGCGGTCGGCACAGAGTCGCCTTACTGCGAAGGCAACGTTGGAGCAGTCGCGGTATTCGCCCGCATGCACGGTTATGCCGAATCCGTCTGCCTTTGCGCGATCGAATATTTTCGCGAAGGCGGGTGTCGGATTCGCGCATTCGTCGCCGGCCAGCCCTATGCCGCGTATGCCGAATTCGCGTGCTTCCTTGTAAAATGCGTATTTATCGGCTGCGACATTCGGCGGATCGTGCCGTTCGAACGGAGCTATGAACGACATCCTGACCCCGGCCTGCTGGAACGCCTCCCGCGTTATTTCCAACACGCGGCAGGGCTGTATGCCGGCGAAAGCGAATGGGGTAAGCGACACCTCGGAGTAAATGACGTTTTCCTGCCGCAGTTGCTCGGCCGCGAAGCCCGCCGCGAATGCGAAATCCTCCTCGTCCCTGACAAGCCCGGTTACGAAATCGTACGCGCGCCAGAAGGATTTGAAGTCGCCTATGTCGAAAAAAGCCTCGAATTCCGCATCCGTTACATGCGGACAATACCGGCGGGACAGCTGTCTTGCCGCGGCCGTGGGAATCGCGCCCCTTAGATGATAATGGAGTTCTATTTTCGGAAGTTTTTTAAAATCATTCGCCATGTCATTCTATAACATAGCCTTTTGAAGGTGTCAAGAGGGTCGAGGCGTTATCGGTCGGTTCGCTAGTATATTGGATATTTTTCACAAAGCCTGCTTACGCGTTCCCGTATGGCCTTTTGCGCTGGCGATTCGTACTTGCTGGTTTGGGCGAACGCGGAAAGCGTTTCGTCGATAAGATCCGCGACCTCCAGCATCTCCGCCTCCTTGAAGCCCCGTGTCGTAACGGCGGGCGATCCTAACCGTATGCCGCTAGTGATTCCCGGCGGATTCGGATCGTGCGGAATCCCGTTCTTGTTGCAAGTAATTCCCGCGTGTTCTAGGGCCAGATCGGCCTCTTTCCCGGTCAATCCTTTTTTTCGTAAATCGACGAGAATAAGATGCGTGTCCGTGCCGCCGGAAACCAGCTCGAATCCCTTTTCGACCAAGGCCTCGCCGAGCGTCTTGGCGTTCGCGATTACCTGTTTTGCATAATCCTTCCATTCCGGCTTCAGCACGTCGCCAAACGCGACCGCCTTTGCAGCGATTACATGTTCGAGAGGTCCGCCCTGTATTCCCGGAAAGACGGCCTTGTCGATTTTCTTGGCTATTTCCTCGTTGTCTGTCAGTATCATGCCACCCCTGGGTCCACGCAAAGTCTTGTGCGTCGTAGTGGTGGTAACGTCGGCAATTCCGATAGGGGAGGGGATTGCGCCCGCCGCGACCAGGCCCGCGAAATGCGCCATGTCGACCATAAGGTACGCCCCGGCCTTGTCCGCGATCGCGCGGAATCGTTTGAAGTCGATAAGGCGCGGATAGGCCGAACCGCCGGCGATAATCAGCTTCGGCTTGTTTTCCTGCGCCAGCTTTTCCACCGCGTCATAGTCGATGTATCCATCTGAATTTACGCCATAGGCGACCGGCTTGAACCACCGTCCCGAAACCGTCGGCTTCGCGCCGTGGGTCAGATGTCCGCCGGCATCCAGCGACATACCCAGTATAGTGTCGCCCGCGGACAGCAGCGCGAACAGCACGGCTGTGTTGGCTTGCGCGCCGCTGTGAGGCTGTACGTTCACGAACCTCGCGCCGAAAATCTTCTTTGCACGTTCGATTGCAAGCGTTTCCACTTCATCAATATGGACGCAGCCTTGGTAATAGCGGTGCCCTGAATAGCCCTCGGCGTATTTGTTGGTAAGTATGGAGCCCATAGCCTCCAGCACAGCCTTCGACACTATGTTTTCCGATGCGATAAGCTCGATGCAGTTCTGCTGCCGGTCCAGTTCGCGTCCTATAATGTCATACACCACCTTGTCGTACGATTTCAAATCGCCTGTGAAATATGCGCTCATTTCCGCCTCCGTTTCCTTATTGTTTTCCAAGGAAATTCTATAGGTTAGAGGGAGGTTTTGCAAGGCAAAAATGACTGCGACGGCACCTGTTTCAAGATTTTCCCGCATCGCGGAATTAAACCATGTCGCTTCAACCTCAAGAATGCTTGACAAATAGTTATATTGGTTTAATATTAAGACGATGAAACAAGTCACGAAACAAAATTTTTCCAACGGCATGTATGGTACGCAAGGTTGCGCCACACGCGTCGATGCGTATATGCGAAGTATCGACCGGTTCGATGCGTGGGTCAACATTTTCGTGGACAAGAAGATGCCGCGGCGATGGAAAAATTTGCTCATGCGTCTTCAGAGCGAAGGCGTAACCTTTTCCACCGAAGAATTTTTCGGTAAATATCTACATGCTAGCGTGCATGTATGCAACCGCAACAGCTTCAACGGCATTATGTTCTACTTGGCTCAGAAGGAATTCATGGTCGGCCGGGACATAGGTATGAAATTCGGCGCACGTCGCCTTAGCCCGGCCTTTACCGAGGCCGAAAAACGGGATATCAAGGAGATGGATTCCATGGTGGAAAGGGTGGTGCGGCATGTATCCAGCTTTCCGGAGGATTGCGATTTCACTTTTCTCGTCAAATTGAATCCGACGATGCTTTTCCCCCGACAATCCAGGTAAGAGGCGGCTATGATAGTTTCTTTATCCTGCGCAGATGCCGCGCCTCGGCCGTGAATTCGGCCGACAGGAAGACGTCGAGGAAGCCGGTGTTTTCCTCGTCACCGAAGGAATCGGAACCGAGCACTGCGACGTTCGCATCCTCGTGTTCGCGGGCAAGGCGAGCGGATTTTATGCTGTAGAGCATGGCGGCGCGCACATGGCGGAAACGATTGGCGGCCATAATCATTCCCGTCCCGGTGCGGCAGGCAAGCACTCCTATACCGTTCGGATGCGACAGAAGCCAGTCCGCGACTTTGTTCGCCATGTCCGGATAGTCGGACGAATCCTCGGAATAGCACCCGACGTCCGCAACATCGTACCCTTTGTCCGCAAGATATGGTTTGAGCAATTCCTTCAGCTTGTAGCCGCCGTGATCGGAACCTATCGCGATCAGCTTTTTTTGCTCCATAATGCTAGTCCCTGCGCTGCTTCAGGTCGCCGCTGATGAAGGCGCCGTTTTCGATGGATATGTCGCGGTGGGTGATGTTTCCGTTGATTTTCGCGGTCGCGCCCAGATAGACCGAAATCGCGTTGATGTTCCCGTCCACCGCCCCGTGCACCACGATCTTTTCCGCGGCGATCGAGGGGCTTTTTATCCTGCCGTTGATTCCGATGATAAGGATTTTCGCATTCACGTCGCCCTCGACGACTCCGTCGACGTACACCTCGGAATCAGAGCGGACGGTACCGCGCACGTACATGGAGCTGCTAATTAGGCTGGATGGGGTGATTTTCTTGGTCAGTCCGAACATTTTCTCTCCTGATGGCTGGTGGATTGCTAGTTTTCGACCTTCACGAAGGCATAAGGGTTCAGCGGCCGGCCATTGTAGCGGAGTTCGTAGTGCAGGTGCACGCCGGTGCTGCGCCCGGTGGAGCCCGCAAGCCCGACCTTCGTCCCCTCTTCGATAAGGTCGCCCTTTTTAACCGATATCTTGCTCAAATGCGCGTAAAGGGTGGAAAAACCGAGTCCATGGTAGACCTCGACGGACAGGCCGTAGTCGCCGCGGTTGCCGGCCTGTATCACCTTTCCCTTAGATGTGGAGTAAAGCGGCGTCCCGTCATGTCCGCCGAAATCCATGCCTGTATGCATGGCCGGGGTACCGAGGAAGGGATCGCTCCTGACCCCGAAGGGCGATGTTATGCGGAGGTTCGTCCTGACCGGCGCGCCAAGCGGCAGCATTGTCTTGACCTTGTCCAAGCCTTCCCAAAGGTTGACCTTCAGGTTGGCGTTCTTGAATTTTTGGTTCAGCTCGGCGTCGGAAAGGTCGATGTTTTTAAGCGGAACATAGCGCCCGCCGAGCCCCTCGTCCTTCTCCTCCTGCACCTTGCGCACCAGGTTGTTCCTGTCCTTCAGGTTGACCTGCGACAGGATGATGTCGATTTTGGACAGCGTTTTTTCAATCGTAGAAATCTTGTCGTCGGCCAGCACTATTATCTTGTCGACCAGGCTGTTCTGCAACTCGCTCATGTCGTTTATCGAGCTTTCCAGCTGGTTGTTACGTTTTTTAAGGAATATGTTTTCGTTCAGGACGACGTTCTTTTCCAGCTCGTTTTTGGTCGTCTTGTAGCCGGAGCTGGTGTCGAGGTTCGCCCAGCGTATGTCGCGCGCGAATTCGTCCAGCGACTGGTTTACGTACTTCAGTTCGGTCGTGATAAGCAGACGCTCTTTCAAAAGCTTGTCCCTTTCGAGCTTGCTGAGAGAGGTGTTCTTGTGCAGCATGTCCACGACATAGTTGTGGCTGTCGACCATCTTCTTGTTGATGTCCTCGATTGTGTCGCGGTACGCGCGTATGTCCGCCACGGCTATGTTGAATTTCTCGCGCGCCTCGGCGACCTGCTCGTCCTTTTCCCGCATGGTGTCGTAATTCTTGAAATACATCCGGGTCGTAAACGTCGTCCAGCAGCCTATGGCGACTATGGCCGCGAAGGCGAAAGACTGCAGCTGCGGCGATATGCGGTAATACACGAATCGCCCCTGCTTGTTCGTGATGAAGGTGCGTTCCTTGAAAATCTTGGCGAAAACGATCTTCGCCAGCTCCCAAACGGTCTTTTTGGAAG
>JAISNH010000021.1 GCA_031276335.1 Rickettsiales bacterium | reverse complement strand
AAATACAGGTTCTTGAAATTATGGCGCTTCACCACCTCGACCAGCCGTTCGGCCACGTCGAGCGAGGAGGTTATGCTCGTCGGCCCGAATATGGTGAACACGGTGTCGACCTCGGGCGCATGCTTCAGGATGTTGAGGGCGTCTGCATACCGGTTCCCCGGCGCGTCTCCCACTATGTCGACCGGGTTCAGGTGCGACCAGCCAGCGGGCAGTACCTTCGACAGCTTCTCGATCGTATCGGCATGAAGCTCGGCCAGCTCGCCGCCGAGCGAGGCCAGGCGGTCCACGGCCAGGATACCGGAGCCGCCGCCGTTGGTAAGTATGGTCAGCTTCCGGCTTTTCGCGGCCAGGTGGTATCCGGCGATGGATGCGCGGGAGAAGACCTCCTGGAAATTGTCGACCCTCTGAACACCCGCGCGCCGGAACAGGGTTTCGTAGAACTCGTCCCCGGTGGCCAGCGCCCCGGTGTGCGATGCCGCGGCTTTCTGCGCGGAGGCGCTCCGCCCAGCCTTCAGGCAGAACACCGGCTTCCTGATCGCCGCGCGCTGGGACGCATGCACGAACCGCTCCGGATCCTTGATCGATTCCATGTATATGACTATCGCCGCGCACTCCTCCTGCACGGTCAGGAACTCGACTAGGTCGGATATGTCGACGTCCGCCTGGTCGCCGATGGAAAATATGTGGGAAAACCCTATGCCGTTCGCCTTCGCCCAATCGACGCCGGAGGCGGCCAGAGCGCCCGACTGGCTGATAAGGCCGATGTGCCCGGCCGCGGCCATGGAGCACATGAAAGACCCGTTGACCTTCGAATACGGCGACTGCACGCCTATGCAGTTCGGGCCGACTATGCGTATCTTGTACTTCTTCGCGTGGGACATCATGATCTGGGAAAGCGTCCTGCCGTCGTCGGCCTTCTGGTTCATGTCGGCGGAAATCACGACCACGGCGCGGGTGCCCTTCTTTCCGAACTCCTCGACCACGCCCGGCACCGCGGGCGCCGGCACCACTATTATGCCCAGGTCGGGCACGACGGGCAGGGCGTACACGCTTTTGAATGCCGGCACGCTGAGTATGGACGAACTCCTGGGATGCACGGGATATATCCCGCCCTCGAACCCCGCGGCCAGCAGGTTCACCATGGTCGCGTTGCCCGGCTTGCCGGGCGTGTTCGACGCCCCGACTATGGCGATGTTCTTCGGATGCATGAACATGCTGATTGCGCGGCATTCTTCCGATACGCACACTGGTTCATTTTCTATATTCACGATTTTCTCCTTTGCCATTTTGCTCCTTCTTTCACTGCGTTGAAAAATTTCAAACCCCAAGCTAGGAAATATAGCACAACGGAACCCGCTTGTCAAAGGCCTGCGCGAAAGCCGCCTGCGGCGGGATTTCCGCGGCCATAATGCCGCTTGTCCATTATCCTTTATTCAAGGTTCGATTATACTTCAATTCCCAATCATAATCAAGCGCCCGGCGATAGCGATTCGGAATTTCGCCGCGCCCGGGCGGGAAAAGCGCTATTTTTTCGGATTGACACAGCCGCGCCTCCTGGAATAGTATATTTCCAAACCGCGGCGGTACTCCGCCACCGGCAAACCCGTGGAAGGCTCGAAAATGACGAAATCTGGAAAAAACGGCAGACTGCTGAAAAACAACTTCCTTATGTCCCTTTGCATAACCGCCCTGGTGCTGGCGCCCGACTTCTGCCTGAGGCTTGCCGGCATATCGAAGGTAGGAATAGACATAGTGGGCTTCCTGTTTGTGTACGTCGTGATGCTTTCTGCCTCGTTCATGCCCAAGAAGGTGTTCTGGGCGATACTCGCCCTCACGTTCTTCATGGACTCGGTCGAGCTGCACTACATGGCCTATTTCGGATTCCCGATGAACGCGTTCGACATATCCAACGTGTTCAAGGAGGCGCATGAGATATTGGAAACCGGCCTTACCGTCGCAAGGTACGTATGGTTCATACTTCCCATAATGCTGGCCGCCTACTATGCCGCGATAAAAGTGTGGGGGAGGTTCGAGAATCGCCGACGCCAAGGGCTTGTCATCCCGATGATACCGCTCGTATGGGCGCTGGGCTACACCCCGTACAGGACGTTCAAGAAGCCGGCGGACAGCTTCTATCCCGGCACGGTGTACCACTCGCTGCACAACGCCGTGAACGCGTTTTCGTGGTGGGCGTTCCAATCGAACACCACCGTAGGAATCAAATGGAAGCCGTACAGGGTCGAATACGCGGAAAAGCCAGACAGGCCGCAGACGATAGTCCTCGCGGTCGGCGAAAGCATAAACCGCAACCGCCTCGGCATATACGGATACGGACGCGACACGACGCCGAAACTGGCGGAATTCCTTAGTGAGAACAAAGGCGCCTCGGTGATTAAAAAAGGATATTCCACCGCGCCCGCGACGCGCGATTCGCTGCCCCTTCTGTTCAACCAGATAGCCGAGCCCTGCAACATCGACCAGCTTCAGTCGGGGGATACGAACATATTGAAGCTGGCGCACGACGCCGGATATGCGACGTGGGTCATATCGGCGCAGGAAAACAACCTGTTCGACCGCATTACCATGAAATGGGCCGACCGCATAGTGCTGAAGGAAACTTCGGCGACCGCCGGTTTCAAGGGGCGCGACGACATAATATTTGACACGATTTCCAAGATCGATTTTACGAAGGGAAGGAATTTCATAGTGTTCTTCACCCGCTCCATACACTCGCCCTACTCGCACAGCTACGATGACCGGCCGGAGTTCAGGGTATGGGACGAGGCCGCGCCGACCCGCATGGAGGCGACCGGGAACGCTTACGACAACGCGGTGCTGTACTACGACGACATGATGGCCCGTATATTCGCGAAGCTGAGGGAGCGTGCGCCCTCACTCGCAATCGCGTTCACCTCCGACCACGGCGAAATGCTGGGCGAAGACGGGTTCTACGGCCACCTGCTGCTGGAGCCGAGGATGTTCGAGGTCCCATATATATACTACTCTACCGGATTCTCCAAGCCGCCGAAGGGCGAATACATATCGCACGCCGAAATGGTGCGCCACCTGTCCTCGCTCATGGGATACAGGATCACCGACGAGAACATGCGCCTGGGCGAGTTCTACCTGTCCTCCGGCAACATATACCAGGAATGCCGGTTCATAAGGGGCAGGAAGGACGCCTCCGGAATCTCGCTGTCCGAGCCTCTGGGTCCGGAAACGCTGGAAAAATAAGCCTTTTTCCACCATCAGGAACCGGCAGAAGCCGCGCGCGGCGAAATTTATTTGACACCCCTCGTTCGATTTGCTAAAGTTTTCAGAAGTAAGAAAGAGTTTTTTGTTCTTACGGATACCAACTAACAAGAAAGGAAAACTGAAATGAAAAAAATAGCTATTATGGGACTTCTCGTCCTCGGCGCTTGCACTGGCACCGTGAACAACACCAAGGACTGCACGTATGACTACCTGCTCCATCCGGCCATTTCGATCAGCAAGATCATAGGCGGCTGTTCGAAATAGCGGCGTGTGTTCGGAAAGGGGGCGCTTGCCCCCTTCCTTTTTATCCTTTTATTGAAGATTTTTTTATTGTTTCCCTGACAAAGCCGCAGATATGGGAGCAGCCCGTGCCAAGGCATCCTCGACCATAATCCGCACAAGCGCCTCGAACGGTATGCCCCGCGCCTTTGCCTGTTCCGGAGCAAGCGAAAGCTCCGTCATGCCCGGCTGCGTGTTCATTTCCAGGAAAACCATGTCCCGGCCGTCGTAGATGAAGTCCGCCCGTGCAAGCCCACTGCAGCCCAGGATTCCATAGGCCTTGGACGCTATCTCCTTCGCCGCCGCCGCGCTTGCCCCGCCTATATCGGCCGGCAGGACATGCCGAGCGCCGCCGGCTGTGTATTTGTTGTTGTAATCGTAGAATCCTTCGGCAGGTATTATTTCAGTGACGCCCAGCGCTTCGCCTTTGAACACCGCGACCGTCAGCTCGCGCCCGCTCACGTACTCCTCCACCAGCGCGCTGTCGGAACCGTACGGCCATTCCTTGAGCGGAGGCTCGCCGGATTTGACGATATGGACCCCTATGGACGAGCCGCCGTCTATCGGCTTCATGACATACGGAACGGGCATGGTATTTCCATCCTCGTAATCCTCCCGGCTTACGACTTTGTTCCTCGGTACCCTTACCCCGCGCGAGGCGAGTATCGCATTGGTGTAGAACTTGTTCATGCATATGGCCGAGGCGAGGAATCCGGAATGGGTGTATGGCATTCCTACCATATCCAGCACGGCCTGGACATAACCGTCCTCGCCGAACCTGCCGTGCAGGATGTTAAAGACAACGTCCGGCTTCCGGCTTTCAAGGACAAGGATCAGCCGCTTTATATCACCGTCGAAGTCGTGAACAAACGCGTCGAGCCCTCCGTCGCGCAAGGCTTTCATGACATTGGCTCCGCTATTCAGCGACACCTCCCGCTCGGAAGATATTCCGCCCATCAGAACGCAAACTTTCACCATTCCCGCAACTCTCCTGTCGTACGCTGCCAGCAACCGGGCTATTTTACTTTATTTTATCGCGATTTGCCACCAAAATCATAAGGGATTTTCCCCGTCCGCGGTCCGCGCGGCGGCTAGGATTATCTTCATTTTTGCATGACTTCCAGCAAAGGCTGGTACAGATCCGTTTCCGGCGGGATTTTGAAATTCTCCATGCTGCCGGAATCGCTGAAATTTATCCCCTCGTACCCGCGCAGGACGACAATCGGCGTCCGCTCGGCGGCCTCTCCCATGATAAGTACCGCCATGGCCGTCAGGGGATCTATAAGGTTGACCTGGGTCACCTTCATTTCTCTGCCGAAGATATCCTTGTCGCCGCGTATGTCCTTGAGGGGCTCTATACCGGCCAACCCGGTCGTGATGCCGGTGACCCCCCACCTGAGAGGCGTCGTATGGCTGTCCGTCGAAACTACGCCCAGCTTGGCCACCACGTTCTTCTCCATGAGCCGTGCACGGATTCGGCCGCACAAATCGTCGGCGTTTTTCGGCCACAGGATATAGTGCCCGTCCGCGTTGCTCTCGTCGATTCCGGCGGCCGGTATCAGTATGTTGTCGGTGATCGTCAGGTTGACGTGGAATCCGCCCTTGTTCTCGTACGGAAGATAGTACGTGGCCTCGCTGGCGATAAGCTCCTCCTTGTCCGCCCCTTTGGCCGGCACGCACCTACCTTGGTGTATGGCGAGTATTTTTGAAGTGACGAATACTATGTCGCCGTCCTTGATGTCGAGCGCGTCGAAAATGTCGTTGATGTCGTCCTTGGGCGGCCTTACGATGCGGGTTTTTATGGGAATGAAGTTCAAGAACATATGAGCCACCTCGGCCTGATTCTAACAATTCTAGGAAGGATATTACATGTATATCGCGGCATGTCAAATGAAAAAGCGACCTAGCTCGGCTCCATGCCTTTCAACGCGGCGTTCAGGTAATCGTTGAACGGCTTCATGATTTTGAATATCCGCGCCGCTTTTTCTACGAAATCCGCGCTTGAAATCGAATTGTCGGACAGCGGAAACTGCAAATACCAGCTTTTCAATTTCAAGTATTCCGCCTGCGCATGGGTTGCCTCGTAACCGCAGGGAACATTTTTCAGGGCCTCGCCGCTTATGGAAAAATGCTTCGTGAAATCCTTGCTTTTGATAACAGATTCGAATTCACGCCCATGGCTGGCGATATATTCCCGAATTCTCGCAGTCGCCTCTTTCAGCGTCGATTCGTGCAGGCCTCCCCCTAGCAGGGAGCGGTTCTAGGGAGCTATGGAGAGATAATAGCCGAAGGGAATCGGACGTTTCCCCGCCGGGGCGATGCATGCCCTGAAAGACGGGTTGTAAGGGGTTTTATCCCTGCTGAACCGAGTGTCGCGGGCAAGCCTGAACGCCAGTTCATTCGGAGTGTGGCGGGTGATCGCGTCGTCGAATTTTCCGATGGCGACGATCAGCTTTTCGATCATCCGCTCGAATTCGGCATTGGCCGCCTGATGCAGGTTTTTGTTCGCGCGATACCATTCGCGGTTGTTGTTGTTCTCCAGATCGGAGAGGTATCTCAGCATATTGTTCATTGCTATGCCTCCTGTTGCGGTTGACCGGGATCTAAATCAGCTGGCTGAGGAAATGCCGGAATATCTTTTCATCGCCCGCCAGAACGCCGAAAAAATCTTCGTCGATCTTCTCCACGATCGGTAAAGCCCGCTTGATTGCTTCCTGGCCTTTCTTCAAAAGCCGGACGGAGTTCGCCCGCGTGTCTTTGGGATTGGCCGTCCTTTTTAAAAAGCCATTCCTTTCAAGCCCCCTGATAATCTGCGAAACGGACATTGCATCCATATCGGCCATTTTTGCAACGCTTGCCTGCGTCACGAATTCGTCGGACTGGCTTAGGTAATTCAAGACGGTCATCGCCACGAATTGGGGATGAGTTATGCCCGCGTTCCTCAGTTCGTTTTTAATGGCCGCATGCCATTTGTTGTACGTGCGGATAAAAATCAGGCCGGTCGAGGCATCCGAATCGTTTTTGAATTTTTCTGACGGAAATTCCATTTACTTTTCGACCTCCCGCTTGATTTTCAGCATCGCGCCGGGAACGTCTGCGAACACGCCCCGGATGAAATCCAAATCTTCATCCGTGAACGCCTCTTTTTCCAAGAGGACGCTGTGCTGGATATAAGTCTTCCCGTTCTCCTGCGAAATTTTGTGCTTGAAGAGAAGGCTTCCCATTCCCGGGACATCCGTCCTGTCGCA
>JAISNH010000054.1 GCA_031276335.1 Rickettsiales bacterium | reverse complement strand
GGGCGAGCCCTATCATCCTTTCGACCAGCGCCTTCGGATAGTCCAGCCCCATGGTGATGTTGTATCCTATCGTGTTTTCGAAAATCTCCGGATCCTGCGGCATAAGCGTAGTGATGCCGGCAAGGGACGCCAGCCCGCGCCTGTTTTCCGCCCCGTCCACGAAAACCCTGCAATCCGGCGCCGAATGCAGCCCGCGGAGCAGGCTCATCAGAGTGGACTTGCCGCTGCCGGATTCGCCGACAAGGGCTATGCTCGCGCCCCTCCTTATCTTCAGGTCCACGCCCTTCAACGAGGCGTCCTTCGACCCGTAGGAGAAATTCAGCCCCCTGATCTCTATCGCGCCCCAGTTCCGCTTCATGCGCGCCGGCTTCGCCTCGCCCACCACGGCGGACAGTATGGGCTCCACCGCCTCCATGTTCGCCTTCATCCTCATTATCTTCTGGTATTCGTCGGCGGTGCGGAAGAACGTGAAGCTTATCTGGCCAAGGTATTGGAACACCGCGGAAACATTGCCGATAAGCACGCGCGAGCCCGACGAAAGCTGCCTGTATATGTAATAGAACACGATGCCGACCTGCAGCAGGAGCACCGAAAAATTCAGGAACAGCCACTTGCCCTGCGAAACCACGCCGTTCACCCACACGGTCGGCCTGAACCCTTCCTCCAGCCGATCGTTCAGATCGCGCCTGGTCTTCGCGCCAAGGCGCAATATCACTATCGTGCGGATATTGCCGATAAAGTCGTAAAGCGCGGCGGACACGCGGTGCTTTATGTCGTTCGTAACCTTGTAGTACCTCACTATGCGCCTGTCGAACAGGGCGATGATGGAAATCGAAATCACAGTCACGGCGAACGCTATCGCCGCGATGTCCCAGCGGAGGAAGGCGAGCGCGACCATCGGGCCCACCGCGCTGACCAGGCTGTCTATATAACTGTGCTGCCTTTCTATGAACTCCTCCAGCGAGGAGGCCGCCATGTTGACGCGGTTTATCGTATCTCCGCTGTGGTGGTCGGCGTGCCAGGCCAGCGGAAGGTTCGAAACCACGCCGTAGGTTTTCGCTATGAAATTCTGCTTCGCGCGGTAGGCCAGAACATTTTCGATATATACCGCAATGCGGAACAAGACGTTGAAGGCGACATAGGCGCCCACCCACAGCAATATCCAGCGCGTTATCCCGGCCAGCATCGTATCGCGCTCGCCGACCTGGAGCGTATTCAGGATCTGCGCGAAGATTATCGGCTCGGATATCCAGAAGCTGAACGCCACGAAATTCAGCGCGGCGGTAACGACGACCAAGGCGCGGCGCCCCTCCGCATACTTCCAATACTGCCTCACCATGTACCAGATCGTCTTCAATCAATCATCTCCAGCAGCTTTCCTTCATTTTCAATCGCAACCCCTATGTCCACGGGAATGAAACCCTTCCGCATCGGGGGCGGAATTTTCACATAATCCTTCGCCGTTGTCAAGAGAATCGCGCGATCGCCGCGCGCCGCGCCGATCAGGAACTCCAGCTCCTCCGGCCGGTAGCAATGGTGGTCGCCGAACGCGATTTTCCTCTCCAGCCTTACCCCGGCTTCGGCAAGCATGCGGAAAAACTTCGCCGGGTTCCCGATGCCGGCAAACGCGACCGCGCGGCGCCCCCGGTACCGCTTCAAATCCGCCGGCGGAACCGTTTTCGCATGGAAGATCGCGCGTACGTGCTTTCCGATGCGCCTTTCCAGCGCGGCGTTCTTCGCGCCCATCACGACCGCGGCGTCGATGCGCCAAAGGCAGGCCGACGGCGATTGCCGCAGCGGCCCCGCCGGAAAAACGAACCCGTTGCCCATGCCCTTCATGCCGTCGAAAACGCAAATCCTGACATCCTGTTCAAGCGTATAGTTCTGGAGCCCGTCGTCCATGACTATCACATCGGCCTTCTTTTCGACCAGCCTTGCCGCACCCGCACGGTCGGCGCCTATGGCCACCGGGACATTCAGCTTCGAAGCGATAAGGAACGGCTCGTCCCCGACATCGCGCGCGCCGTGCTTCCGGACATCGACCAGCACAGGCCGCGCACCTCCCAGCCGGCCCCCGTAGCCGCGCGAAATTATCCCGACGCGCAACCCCCGCCTCATCAGCCTTTCGGCCAGATGGATTACCAGCGGCGTCTTGCCCGTTCCGCCAAGCGTCAGGTTGCCGACACAGATTACCCGCGCCTTCGGCCTGTACGGCCTATGCATATGCCGGTTCAGCCAGTCCCCCAGCATGTAAAGCAGCGAAAACGGCAGCAGCAAAAACGCGGCCAATCCCCTTTTCCCAAAATACCCAGGTTCCGCCAGCATGGCAATATTCCCTTGTTAAACCGGAAAAGAAGTATATAATACGCCTGTTGCAAATGGAAGCAAATTATGAACCTGGACGACATCATCCATAGTTTCGGCCTTGTCCCGGAGGGCGAGGAAAAGTACGTCTATATAATCGAGCTGGGACGCGGCCTGCCCCCGTATCCCGACGGGAAGAGGACGGAGGAAAATTCGGTCGCCGGATGCGCGGCCTCGGTATGGATGGACGCCGGCATCGGCGCCGACGGACGGTGGCATTTCAAATTCGACAGCGACGCCGCAATCGTGAAAGGCCTCCTGTACATCATACTTGCCGTATTCGAAGGCAAAACCTCGCGGGAAATAAAAAATCTGGACATATCTGAATTATTTGGTAAAATCGGGCTTGCGAATCATTTGACCGCCCGGCGCATGTCGGGGCTGGCCTCGATCGTCGGGAAAATACGCGATATGGCCGCGAAAGCGATTAAAATTTGATTTCAGGTTAAAATTGGTGTAAAATAACATATTATGAATAAGCTGTTCACAACGCAGGGAAAGAAGATACAACACTATATCGCGAAGCCTCATTTCCAGGTTTTCCTGGCGAGCTTTTCAATCTGCATCCTGTCCTTCTTCATGCTGTCCCGCAATTCGGACAGCAACGTAGGATCCCTTTCCGCCGGCGCGGCAAGCCCGCTCGTCACGCTGGAAAGCTCGCCAGCGCGCCTTCCCTCCAGCACGTTCTTCGACGACATGTTCTCGAGCGTGAAGGAGGTCGAATTCGACATAAAGGGCGGGGATTCAATATCCTCCCTCCTATCCGGCCTGGGGATAAGCCCGACCGAGATACTCGAGGTTTCAAGCACAATCGACGCGATCACGAAAATTTCCGACCTCAGGCCCGGCACAGACCGCTTGGTCGTCAAGATAAAGCCAATCGAGGACGAGGACGGCGGCAGGACGGGCGCGGAGCTGCGCACCCTGGAAATCGTAAAAAGCCCGGTGTACCGCGTGCGCGCCGAAAAGACGCCCGCCGGGTACAAGACCGTCGAGGAACGCTCCGACATTTCGGCCGAGCTGGTCAGGAAAGAGGGCGCGATCGACAAGGGCGGCAGCCTTATCGAGATCGCGACGCGCGCGGGCATCCCATACAACATCGTCGACAAGTTCTATGAAATATTCTCGTTCGACGTCGATTTCGAGCGCGACATATACCCCGGCGACACCTTCCAGGTGATGTACGAGCAGCTGTATTCCGAAAAAGGCGAAAGCCTAGGCGCCGGCGAGCTGGTGTTCGCCTCATTATACCTGAACTCAAGGAAGTCGGAGTTCAAGCTGTACCGGTACGAAGACGGTAAGGGACGCGTCGCATACTACAACGAAAACGGGCAGAGCGCCATAAAGACGCTGAAGAAAACGCCGATAAACGGCGCCCGCATATCCTCGAAATACGGCAGCCGCCGGCACCCGATACTGGGATACACCCGGGATCACAAGGGCGTCGATTTCGCCGCCATGCACGGCACCCCGATACCCGCCGCCGGCAACGGAACCGTCGTCGAGCGCGGATGGAAACCCGGATACGGAAACTACATCAAGATAAAGCACAACGGAACATACTCAACCGCCTACGGACACATGAGCTCGTTCAAAAAGGGCGTGACGGTCGGCACCCGCGTTAGCCAGGGGCAGACAGTCGGATTCGTCGGCAACACCGGGCTTTCCACCGGACCCCACCTGCACTACGAGATAATCAAGGACGGAGCGCAGGTGAACCCCCTGACCGTCAAGCTGCCCTCCACGCAGAAGCTGTCCGAGGCCGACATGGCGAAGTTCAACGGCAGCCGCGACAAGATAAACATCCAGTTCGCCGTGCTGGACAAGAATTTCTCGCAGTTCGCCCACCTCGTCGATTTGAATTCGATAGACCCGGTCAAGCTAAAATAAAAATATTGCGTTATTCCATGCGGCACGATATAATTTTTCTGTTCAACAAACCAGCGAGGCATTAAAATGGATTTCTTCAACAACGAGTACAAAGAATACATGCGCAGCGACGACAAGACCCTGTCCGACACGCGGATACACACGGCCGTATATATCATAAAATCGTTCTTCATGGCCGCGTTCCTCGCCTTCTTCATAGCCCTGCCCGTCGCCCTATCATTGATTGAAAAGCGCGATGTCAAACAGAATTCGACGCAAGTAACCATAACGACCGCGGAAGGCCGGACGAAAGAAGTACAGATTCCGGCGACGCCGAAATTCGAATCCGTCGCCGAGGCCGTGCAAAGAGCCGAGCGCTCCAAAGCAAGGATAAGCCGCTTACTTACGATCGTGGCCGTCTTATTCGTATTGATTTGGCTTTTGAAATGCCTGCACTACAAAAGCTACCGCTTCATAGTCGCGAAGAACGGCATATACGAAATCGCCGGCATAATATTCAAGAACATAAAGTTCGTGCCCTACGGCAAAATCACCGACAGCGTCCTGAAGCGCGGCCTTTTGGACCTAATATTCGGCACCGGCACCATCGGCATTTCGACCGCGGGCGGAACGCGCAGCTACAACGGCGCATCCCAGCCCTACGAAATCCGAATCAGGAACGTGGAGGACTACAAAAAAATCCGCGAGCTGATATTCAAAGGCATGAAATAGAAACTCAATCCAAAAACGCCGAGGCCGGCCTTCCACCGCCTGGCAGACCTCCATGACGGCGGAGTTGCGCAGACTGTCATTCCCGCGGAAGCGGGAATCTTTTTTGAAAGATCCTAGCGTCGAGCACTAGGATGACGAAGGATTATGCCGCATGGCGCCTTCGCCGGCATGACGGGGAGGAGTACTGGCATGACGATTGAAGGCGCCGGTATGACTACCGGGGGTGCGGGGATGACGGAGAGAGGGCGGGCAAATTTTTCCCCTTGAAATCCCCCCAAAACCCCAATATCATGGAAACATGGCGGCGACGGAGGCCGCCGACGGGAAATCCAGCCGTCCCAACGGCTGTCCGTTCAATAATCAAAAGAGGAAACGAAAATGAACAAAACCATAATAATCAGCCTGTCCCTTATCGCGGGAATCGCGGCGGGGGCGAATGCGGCGAAGCCAAGACCGGCCTATTGTCCGGACAAGTGCATCGCCGAATGCGACCGCCTGCATTTCGCCGGATGCGACAAGTCGAAACCCGGCAGCTGCTCCGGGTACGCGGCGAAACATTCGGCCGCATGGAAATGCAAGATAACGACCAGCAACTGCTTCAAGGGACTTACCGAAAAACAGATAAACTGCTGCAGCAAAGAAGAAATACCGGACGACGACAAGGAATGCTAGCCGCGAAATAAAAGGGCTCGTCCGAGCCCTTTTTCAATACCCAAGAATCTGCTTTTCCTTCGACAGGCGCTTGCGCTCGCGGCGGACGGCCTCGTTTTTCTTGCGCTTGCGCTTCGCGGTGCCGGTTTCGAAGTACTTGCGTTCCTTTGTTTCGCGCAGCAGCCCCTCCTTCTGCCCCTTTTTCTTCAGGACGCGGAGAGCCTGCTCGACATTGTTTTCACGCACAAGAACTTTCACCACTTGAATCACCCCCTTCGGATGTATTGTTTCTAATTCCGATAAAGTCCTTAAAAACTGCGGCGAGCATAACACGCCCCCGCCCGCTTTGCAAGGAAAATCAGGAAAAACATTGCATTTCCGCCCGGCGTGCCATAATATGCCAATCGAGGGGGCAACGCAAAGGAAAGGACGCGCAAATGGATTTCACAAAGCCCGAGAACGGAAAGTTCGCAATCGCATCGGAGTATCTGCTCAACTACCTCCTGAAATACCGGTACAACCCGCTCTACAAGACAAGCGTGCCTTACGTCGCCATGATCCCGGAGCTGGAGCACGACAACTACGGCAGGACGGACAGTGAAAAATTCTATCTTGTCGCGGACGAAAAAACCTGCGCGCCGTCCACGGAAACCCTGTACGAGTGCATCAAAAAATACGGCTGGGAGATAGGCACCCATAACGTCGCCGATTTCTTGGAATACGCGACCGGCGGATACGCGATATGGAAAAACGGGAACGAGCCGGAGCACCAGTGGGTCAAGGAGATACGCAAGACCCTTGAAAAT
>JAISNH010000047.1 GCA_031276335.1 Rickettsiales bacterium | reverse complement strand
GGATTCTACGCGACGGATCGGTGCGGATTCCGGAAGTGGGGGTCGACCTAGTAGGGTTGGACGACTCCGCGAAAGCCCGGTTCGACGGCGTACCGCCCACGCCGGCGGCCGACATAATGCCGGAAACGGACGGATTTAAGATCATCATGGTACACAATCCCGCGAACCTAGAAAGAATAAGGGTGGCCGGAGCCGACCTGATGCTGGCCGGGCACACCCACGACGGGCAGCTTTTCCCGCTGAACTTCCTGGTGGGCGCCATGTATCCGCTGGCGTACGGCCGCGGGAAATTCGGCGCCATGGACGCGTACGTATCCTGCGGCATAGGCGTGTGGGGACCTGCCGTCCGCACCGCGGGGGCGCCCGAAATCGTAGTCATCTCCGTCGCCTCGGAGTGATTTTTCCCTTTACAAACAATTATTTTACTTTATAATGATTTTATATTAAAATAATTTTGGAGTAAAATTAAAAATGGAAAACAGGGAACTCGTCGGCCAGTTCGAGAAAAACATACGCATAATGCACGCGCTCGCGGATCGCCTCGACAAATCGGGCAAGGAAAGGTACAGCCAGCACGAGATGGGCGTGCTGATGAAGCTTCACCTGAACGGACGGGCGCGCCTGAAGGACATAGCCGAGCGGTTCGGCGTCTCCTCGTCCGCCCTGTGCCTGACGTTCGGGAAGATGGAGAAGGCCGGCCTGATTCTAAGGGAGGTCGATTCGAAGGACAAGCGCAACACGTACTACTCGCTTACGCGCACCGGAACCGCCACAGCGAAACGCATGATCGAGAAATTCCGCGACAAGCTCGCGAAAATCTTCGAACCGCTTTCGAAAGGCGACGAGGCCAAGATGCTGGCGGCCCTGAAAACTATAAACGACGTTCTGGAAAAGCAGCTGTGAGCGCGCATTGACTATGCGGCCGTTCCATGGTATATTCAAAGGATTGTACAAAGGAGTTGTGAGATGAGAAAGATTTTTTACCTGGCAGCGATTCTGTGCCTGTTTCCGGCGCTCGCGAAGGCCGGGGGCAAGGCCGGCGCGGCGTTCGAGATAAGCAAGTCGTGCAACATAACGAAGAACATACCGGCCGACGCGCTGGATTTGTCCGATGCGCTGGAGCTCGCCATGTGCAACAATCCAGCCACGCGCCAGGCGTGGCTGAACACCAAGGCCGGCGATGCGGCGTACAAAAGGACGCTCGGCGCCTACCTGCCGAAAATAAGCGTGTCCGGCACCATAGGCAAGTCGTGGCGCGATCCGCGCGGCCCCGATTCCGGCGCGACCGAGACGACCGCGTCCCAGGCGCTTTCCGGCGGGCTGTCGGCCAGCTGGCTGCTCTACGACTTCGGGCGGCGCGAGGCCGGCGTGACGCAGGCCTACCAGTCGATGAACAGCGCGAATTTCCGCTATAGCAGCACGCTGCAGCAGGCCGCGTTCGACGTCATCTCCGCATATTACAACACTCTTTCCGCGATCGAGGCCCTCGCCGCAGTGAAGGCGAACGAGGAGGCGACCCTGAAGTCGTTCGAGCTCGCCGGCAAGAAGTTCGAGCTAGGCATGGCATCGAAGGCCGACAAGCTGCAGACCGAAACCACATATGTGCAGGCGCAGCTCGACACCACGCGGCAGGAACAGGTGCTTCTCGCCGCGCGCGCGAACCTATCCAGGCTGATGGGGCTTCCTCCGAACATGGGCGTCGAGATCGTGCCCAGTGCAAGCGCGGCCGACGACGAACTGCTGGGCAAGTCGGTCGAGGAGATAATCGAAACCGCGATGGCGCGCCGACCCGACTTGGCCGCGATGGCCGCCGAAGTGAAGGCCTCGTATGCCGGCGTGCGCGCGGCCTCGGCGGAATACTTCCCGTCCATTTCCGCCTTCGCCGACAAGACATGGTACGACGACGACGTCGAAACGCACCGCAGCCAGCTCGACCGAAGCGGATACAATGTCGGCGTAAGGCTGAGCGTGCCGATATTCACCGGGTTCGAGAACACCTACTCGCTCCGCAACGCGAGATACAGGCACGCCGCGCAAAAGGAGGAATTCCATAAACTGGAGCAGGAAATCGAGCTTTCGGTCGTGAACGCGTACAACGACTACAAGACCAGCCTGAAAAGCCTGGCGCTCGCCAACAAGATGTACGAAAGCGCGACGGAGAACGAGCAGGTGGCGCTCGGCTCGTACAAGGCTGGCAAGGGCGACATAATCCGGCTGATGGAGGCGCAGGGCAAGCTGATGAGCGCGCGCAAGGAGAAAATCGCGGCGCAGTACGGCGTCTACACGTACAAGATAGCGCTTCTGAAGGCCGCGGGCGAGCTGAACCTTAAAACGCTGGGCGCCGAAAAATAACTGGGGGCAACATGATGAAGATAAACCTTGGCGATCCGGATGGAAAGACAAGATTCCTATGGTGGATTCTGGGCGCACTGGCTCTTTTCGCCGCATATAGGAGCTTCGCGCCGAAATCGAGCTCGGCCAGTTTGGACAAGGACGGCTTCTCCTATGCCAAAATCAGGAGGAAGACGATAAAGTCGCAGGTCTCGGCCTCCGGGAACATCAAGCCGGCGAGCGTCGTCTCCGTCGGAGCGCAGGTTTCCGGCATAATACGGAAAATCCACGTCGATTACAACGACCGCGTGGAAAAGGGGCAGCTCCTGGCCGAAATCGACAAGTCGGTCCTGGCCGAGGAAATCAACTCGACCGAGGCGCGCACCGTGCAGGCGAAGGCTAAATACGACCTCGCGAAAATCAACAAGTCCCGCGTGGAGGAGCTGTACGGCGCCGGCTATGTCGCGCGCATCGAGCTGGACCAGGCCGAAACGGAGCTCGCATCCGCCGAGTCCGACTACGTCGCCGCGAACTCCAATTTCGAGCGGGCGAAAATAAACATGCGCTACTCGGAAATCAAATCGCCGGTTTCCGGCGTGGTCATATCGAAGGACGTCGAGGAAGGCCAGACCATCGCCGCCTCGTTCTCCGCCCCGACATTGTTCAAGATCGCCGAGGACCTCTCCAAGATGCAGATAGACGCGAGCATATCCGAGGCCGACATCGGCAGCATAAAGAAGGGGCAGTCCGTCGACTTCACGGTGGATGCCTTCCCCCTCGAAAGCTTCGAGGGAAAGGTCGACCAGGTGCGCCTGAATCCGACGACCGAGCAGAACGTCGTAATCTACAACGTCGTCATCCGCATAGACAACAGGGGGGGCAAGCTGCTTCCGGGCATGACCGCCTTCGTCGAGATAAACACGCTCAGGAAGGAAAACGTGCTCGCGCTCGAAAATTCCGTCCTGCAGTTCCGCCCCGACGATTCGATAGTTTCGAAGGTCGCCTATCCCGAAACCGGGGGCCTGAAGCCGGGCGAGGGCTACCTCTACCGGTTCGACGCTGGCGCAAAGGCCATAGAGGCCGTAAAAATAAGGAAGGGCATAACGGACGGCGCGTACACCGAAATCATCTCCGACAGCCTGAAGGAGGGCGACGAGATAATCTCGGACTATACGGCCGGCGGCGGAACGGCGAAACCGAAGGGGCAGCCGCAGGGACGGCGCTCCGGCATGGGCGGCGGCCGGCGCGGCCCGGTGTAGGAAACGGAAATGGGCGCCGTCATCGAGGTACAGCATCTGCAAAAGACATACTTCATGCCCGGCGGCGGCGGATACCCCGCGCTGAAGGACATCGGCTTCGCGATAAAGGAAGGCGAGTTCGTGGCGATAATGGGCCCCAGCGGCTCCGGCAAATCGACGCTGATGAACACCTTGGGCTGCCTCGACAAGCCGACCGGCGGCGTGTACAGGATCGGCGGCGAGGCCGCGACCGGGCTGTCGGACGACGAGCTGGCCGGCATACGCAACAGGAAAATCGGCTTCGTGTTCCAGGGCTTCAACCTCCTGATGCAGCGCACCATACTCGACAATGTGTGCATACCGCTGATCTATGCCGGCTATTCGATAGAGGAGCAGCACGCGCGCGCGGCCGAGGTGCTGAAAAGCGTAGGCCTCGAAAACTTCATGCACCGCATGCCCAACCAGATTTCCGGCGGAATGCAGCAGAGGGTGGCCGTCGCGCGAGCCCTCGTCAACCGTCCGAAAATAATACTCGCCGACGAGCCGACCGGCAACCTCGACACGAAGACGTCGGTCGAAATCATGAACCTATTCCAGGATTTGAACCGGGACGGAAAGACGATAATAGTCGTAACGCACGAGCCCGACGTCGCGAATTTCGCAAGCCGCCTGATATACATACTGGACGGCGAGCTGCACTACGACGGCCCGGTCGCGGGCTTCAAGGGAAGAAAATAGATGGACGGAAAGGAAGAAATGCGAATCCACATGGCCGAGGCGGTGTTCCGCGAGGCCTGGATATCCATAAAGGCGAACAAGCTCCGCTCGTTCCTGACGACCCTGGGCATAATCATCGGCGTGTGCGCGGTGGTCATCATGGTCGCCGCCGGCCAGACGGTGCGGAACATGATAAACGACAGCCTCTCCGGCATAGGCAGCAACCTTCTGATTATCCGCCCGGAATACGTCGCGACCGCCGGCATACGCGGCAACGGCCAGACGATAATAAAATCCGACGACGCCGACGTGGTCAGGAAGCTGAAGTACATAAAGGCCGTATCCCCCATGCTCAGCGGCCAGGCCCAAGCCGTCTACGGCAACGAAAACTATATCGCGAGCATCGTCGCCTCGACGCCCGACTACATGCTGACCGGCAACTGGGAAATCGGAAAGGGGCAGGCGCTGGACAGCCGCGACGTGCGCTCCGCCGCCGCCCTAGCGCTCATCGGGCATACGATCGAGAACGAGCTGTTCCGCGGCGACGACCCGGTGGGAAAGACGATACGCATAGGCAACGTCCCGTTCACTGTGAAGGGGGTGCTGAAGGCGAAGGGACAGGGCATGGGCGGCAACGACCAGGACGCGGCGATAATCATGCCGATTACGACATACCGCCGGCGGATACGCGGCAGCTGGATCCCTAACCGCGTCAACTACATCATGGCGCAGGTCGACAGCGAGGGGAACATAGAAAAGGCGAAGGGGCTTATCGAAACCGCGCTCCGCGAATTCAGGCGCCTGAAGCCCGGAGCCGACAACGACTTCCGCATCGACGACATGACCGAGATGCTGAACACGATACGCAGCGTCGGCACCTACCTGTCGATACTTCTGGCCTCGATCGCGTCGATTTCGCTTCTTGTCGGGTCGATAGGGATAATGAACATGATGCTGGTCTCGGTCACCGAGCGCACTCGCGAAATCGGCATACGGAAGGCCATCGGCGCGAAGAATTCCGCGATAATGGGGCAGTTCCTGCTGGAGGCGGTGTTGATCTCGTTCATCGGCAGCATGGCCGGGATGTTCCTGGGCATCGCGATCGGGCAGGCAGCGGGCGCCATACTGGACAAGGACGTGCCGATTTCGATGATAACCGTCATAATCAGCTTTGCAACCGCGGTCGTGGTCGGCATAGCCTCCGGCCTTTTCCCCGCGATAAAGGCGACAAAGCTGGACCCGATAGAGGCGTTGAGGTACCAATAGTCAAGTCCGAAAGTTGCTCCTCGGCCTACGGCCTGCGGGTACTTTCGGCCGGAATATATGAGTAAAAATCCACCGCGCATGCCGCTGGATTTTTACGGATTTATTTAGGTCGTAAAAAAGCCGGGGTTTCCCTGGCTTTTTTACTCATTATTTTAATTGAAAAACATCGGCGGAGCCGGTCTTTATGTTTTTCAATTGCCTATTACTGGTATGTAATGGCCACGGAGTTCGAAGTACCCGTGCAGGCGGCCGGGGTAGCAACCGCCGTTCCGGAAAGTACTCCGGTGGAAGAGCTTCTGGCATCCATCCATGCCATTGTGGTGAAGTACGTGCAGTCCGCAGCCGAAACGTTCGCGATCGATATGGTGAAGTACTTCGGGGAGGTCGCTCCGCTGATGGTGGTCGGAGCTATCGTGTATGCGCCGCCATACGGATTGTCGAGCACTGTGGCGCCCATAACGTTCCTTATGACGTCTGTAGTAAGGCCGGTATAATTGTCTTTTCCGGCATACAGGCCGCGGGTTTCCTGCGCTAGCCTGGTCACGTCTTCGACCACCTTGTTCCTGTTTATCCTGCCGATGGCCTGGGAGTATCCGGAAATACCCATGACGGTGATGACGCCCATTATGGCGAGCACGCCCAGCATTTCCACGATTGAACGGCCGGAATCTTTCTTGTTTAACAGCATTGGAACCTCCTACGGTTTTTTCTTTTATTTATGAAGTTTATTATATAAAATTCATACAGTCGCGATTATTATACAACAAAAAACGGCATAAAACAACAAAAAGATGAAAAAAACCCTCAAGGGATTGCTGGCGATAAGGAAATTCCAGGAAACCGCGCCCGAAACGCCCGGCATATACCGCATGCTGGACGCGGACGGCCGCGTCCTTTACATAGGCAAGGCAAAGAACCTGAAGAAGCGCATAAGGAACTATACCGAGCTTGCCCGGCTTTCCGACCGCATAAGGAACATGGTCGTCGAAACCCGGAGCGTGGAGGTCATCCGCACGAACACGGAAAACGAGGCGCTGATCCTGGAGCAGAACCTGATAAAGCAGCAGGACCCGAAGTTCAACATACTGCTGAAGGACGACAAAAGCTACCCCTACCTGACGATTTCGAAGGAGGAATTCCCCAAGGTCGCGAAATTCCGCGGCGACAAGAACTCGGCCAGCCACTTCTTCGGCCCGTTCCCCTCCGCGACTTCGGTGACCGAAAGCCTGAAGATAATGCAGTCGGTGTTCGGACTTCGCACCTGCTCGGCCAGCTATTTCAAGAACCGCCGGAACCCGTGCCTCCTTTACCAGATAAAGAAATGCTCCGGCCCGTGCTGCGGAAAGATATCGCGCGAAGAATACGCCCGTTCCGCCGAATCCGCGATAGCCTTCCTGAAAGGCAGAAGCAGGACGCTTATCGACGAGCTGTCCAAGAAAATGCAGGAAGCGAGCGCGGTGAAGGACTACGAGGCCGCGATGTCCTGCCGCGACAAGATAGGGTACCTGAACCAGATGCTGAAGAAAAGCACCCTGGCCTCGGTCGACGCCGACGCCGACGTGGTCGCGCTTGTCGGCATCGACGGCGCGTACAGGATAGAGGTGCTGTTCTCGCGCGCATCCGTGACCGAGGGAAACCTTTCCTATTCCCCGGCCGGCGCGAAGGGCGCATCTGATGCCGAAATACTGTCCGCGTTCCTTGAGCATTTCTACGTAGACCGCGAAATCCCGAAGCAGATTATAACGAACGTGGAGCTGGGCGAGGCGCGGGACGAGCTGGCGGAAACGCTTTCCGGGCTGAAGGGGGCGAAGGTGGAAATCGCCGTGCCCCGGCGCGGCGGGCGGAAGCTGCTCCTCGAAACCGTGGTGAAGAACGGCCGGGCGAAGCTGGAGCAGTCGCTGATCGAAAGCCTGAACGCCAGGAAATACATGGACGGCCTGCAGAAGCTGTTCGGGCTTCCGGGGCCGCCGGAACGCATCGACGTATTCGACAACTCGCACATCTTCGGCACCAGCAAGATCGGCGCCATGATAGTCGCCGGCCCCTCCGGATTCCGGAAGACGGACTACCGGAAATACAACATATCCTCGGCCGTGAAGGGCGACGACTACAGGATGATGCAGGAGGTGCTCTCCCGCCGCTATGCCCGCGCGAAGGCGGAAAACACCTTGCCCGGCCTGATAATACTCGACGGCGGAAAGCCGCAGCTCGACGCGGCGGCGCAGGTGCTCGGGCGGCTCGGGCTTAACATCCCTCTCGTCGGCATCGCGAAGACCGAAGGGCACGACGCGGGCGGCGAAACACTGGTGATGAACGGCAGGTAGCCGATAAGGCTGGATCGCCGCGACCCCATGCTGTTCTATCTCGAGCGCATACGCGACGAGGCGCACAGGTTCGCGGTGACCTCGCACAGGAAAAAGCGTGCGGCCTCGACGCTCAAATCCGAGCTGGACGGCATAGACGGCATCGGCGCGGTGAAGAAGCGCGCGCTCCTGAACTACTTCGGATCGGTGAAGAACATCGTGAACGCGAATGTCGGCGAGCTGGTGAAGGTCGACGGCATAAACGCCGCGCTCGCCCGGAAAATCTACGCCAGCTTCCATTAGAATATTGTTGCATACGCGCCGGCCATTGCGTATAATCCGGACGAACGGAGGAAATCTACATGGCAAAGAAGCTGAAGGCCGCATCCGCGATATCGTCGCTGCCGAACATCCTCACCTATGCGCGCATAGCGGCGATACCGCTGATATTCTGCATGTTGTACAGCCGCGATCTTGCGTACTCCAACTATATCGCCTGCGCGGCGTTCGTGCTGGCCAGCGCCACCGACTACTTCGACGGCTATCTTTCGCGCCGGATGAAAAGCGTCTCCGAAATAGGCCGCTTCCTGGATCCGATAGCGGACAAGCTGCTTGTTTCCGCCGTCCTGATGGCGCTTACGCAGACGAAGTTCGCAAGCGTGTTCGAAACCGTGCTCGCCGTCGTGATAATAAGCAGGGAGATTTTCGTCTCCGGCCTCCGGGAATACCTCGGAAACTTCCGGCTGAAGATGCCGGTTTCGCGCCTCGCGAAATGGAAGACCGCATCGCAGTTCTTCGCGATAGCTTTCCTGGTGCTCGGCTGCAACTTCAAGAACCGGTTCCACAATTCCGCGTGGGACCTCGCGCTTTTCGACATATACGTGTCCGGAGTGTGCCTGCTGCTGCTCTCCAGCCTGCTCACGATACTCACCGGCTGGCAATACCTTACCGTCGCGCTGAAATACATGAAGGGGAAATAGCTATCCGTTCAGCAGGTTCTTCCGCCCGTTATACCGGCGGACCAATTCCTCGAACGCGTCGATGTAACCCGGCATGGCTTTCGCGGCCGTGAACGGCAGGGCGAATTCGCGCGCGGCCTCCGCTATCTTCCGCCTATCCTCCTCGCTCATCGCAATCACCTCGCGTATGCGGCGCCGAAGCAGGTACGCGTCGCGCGGCGGAACCAGGAAAACAGCGGGAAGAATATCGTGGTCATCCTCCCCGATTCGGGGGAACGGTACCTGTCAACACAACTTTCGGACATGGAGGAATAAATTGAAAAACATCATGTTTCTTTCCTTTGCC
>JAISNH010000013.1 GCA_031276335.1 Rickettsiales bacterium | reverse complement strand
GTCCTGAACCCCGGATCTATGGAGCCGTCATGCGCGATAGCCGCCGCGTGGCACGCCTTCGCCGCGTCCAGCATTATCGTGACTGAGGCGCAATCCTTCGAGTTCCTCTTCAGCTGGTTTTCGACTATATCCTTGCCGGACAAAAGCTGCACCGAATAGTTGTACGTGTACGGCTTGCATCCCTCGTTCAGGTCGAGCTGCTTTATCACCGAGCGGGTGGCCAGGCATTCCTCGACGTTTATGACTATCTTGGATGCGGAAATCCCGCCGCAACGGGAATACGATCCGTTCTCGATCGTCTTCTTGTCGAAGCAGAAGCGGTTGAAGCAATAGTCGATGTCGAGCTTGCATTCGGCCTCGGTCGGGGCCTTCAGCGCCGTCGCCTTCGCCGTTCCGCGTTTCGAGCCCGTGATTCGGGGAGCCTTCGCGCGCTGGGCGTCCACGGCTATCGAAGCCGTCAAAAGCGCTAACACCGAGCATAGGAACTTTTTCAATTTCTCTCTCCCTAGCATGGAATTATAATCCAAACGGGCCCGGTTTTCAATAAAGAAATAAATTCGCCCGACATGCGGGATTCAGCATTTATCATTTGCAGAAATCATCGTTAAATGCTATATAATGAATGTTGAACGATGAATTCCGGAGCGGAAAACAAGATGAGAAAGATTTTTTGCATGGCAATGTGCCTCCTGCTGGCCTCCTGCATCACCAAGGAATACAAAAGTGGTGTGCCGATACGCGAGGCGGAGATGGAGCGGATGCAGTCCGCGGCGACCAAGCGGCAGGTTCGCGACATACTCGGCAGCCCGTCGTCCATGACCTTCGTCGGGCCGGAAAAATGGTTCTATTTCAACGCGGAAGGAAGCATTTTCGCCTTTCTGGACCCCAAATTCCAGAAATACCAGATTTTAAGCGTGAAGTTCAACCCGGACGACACTGTCGCCGAGATGAAGCTGTCCGACATAAAGGACAAGGAATTCGCGACCGCAGAAGCTGGCACGGAGCTGCCGTCCGAAATCAAGCTTAGCTTCTTCCAGGAGCTGTTCGGGAACATCGGCCGGTTCAGCGCGGTACCGGAAAACGCTTCGCCGCAATTCTAGCCCGACGCCCCGAATACCGCCTTTCCCTAATAAAACCCTTTGACTTCGCGCCACCTTTATATTATAATATATGTTATAACAACAAAAAGGGAACAAAATGACTATACTGACCATACGGCAAATCGGCTCGTCCATGGGCGTAATACTTCCGAAAGAGCTGCTCGCGAAACTGAAATGCAAAAAGGGCGACAAGCTGTTTGCAATTGACGCGCCGGACGGCATTAAACTGTCCGCATATGAAAAAGAATACGCCGAAAATATGGAAACTTTCCGGAAGATAGTGGCTAAAAAAAGAAGCTTGTTCAACAAGCTGTCGAAAGCATGATCGACAAGAATCTTGTGATTTCCATGCATGACGAATTGGTCGCCGGCTTCGGCGGCTGCCTTGGAGTGCGCGACGAAACTCTTCTCGAAAGCGCCCTCGCCCGCTTTGGTATGGTACAAGCTTATAATGAAACGGCGGATATATTCGATTGCATCGCCGCGCTTGTCTATTCGCTTGTAAAGAACCACCCGTTCATAGACGGAAACAAACGTACCGGCGTTGCGGTTTGCGAAGTGCTGATGAACATCAACGGACATACGCTCGATGTACAGGAAGAAGAGGAATTTGTCGTATTCATAGATGTAGCCGCCGGCGGCATGACGGAGGCCGAACTAGCCGCCTGGCTGCGCGCCAGCTGCTACCCCCTCCCCCGCGGATGAGCCTTATATATTTTTCATTGACATTGCATTGCATATATATTACAAATGTATTGTAAATTTATTATAAGGACAATAAAAATGACTGTTATTCAGACAAGGATCGACGACAAGGTAAAAAAACACGCGGAGGAGGTCTTCAATTCGCTGGGCATAACGCTCAACGACGGCATCCGCTTGTTCCTGAACCAGGTTAGGATCGACCGCGGCCTGCCCTTCCGCCCGACCCTTGGCGACGAATGGGCGGCGCATAACGCCTCCAGCCACATCCCGAACAAGGAAACCGAGGGCGCAATAAGGAAAGTAAAGGCCGGCATAGGCACGAAGACGTTCAAAACGAAAGAGGCCTTGTTCAAAGATTTGGGAATCTAATATGCTGGAAAGCAAGCGCACGTCGCTCTATAAATCCGAAATCAAAAAGATAAAAAACAAAAAAATCCTTGAGGAACTCAAAACCGTCTTGTCGCTTCTCATCGACGAAGAAAGACTGCCCGACAAATATTTGCTTCATCCGTTGATTGGAAATTATGCTGGATATATGGAATGCCACATAAGGCCGGATATCCTGCTGATTTTCAATATTGAAGAAAAAACATTGTACCTGTACCGCATTGGCTCGCATAGTAAGCTATTCAAATAGCCTACCCCCTCCCCCGCGGATGAGCCTTGCGGTAGGCCTTGACTATCTCACCCATGTCGACCTTGGTGTACAGCTGCGTCGTCGAAAGCGAGGAGTGGCCGAGAAGCTCCTGTATCGTCCTTAAATCCGTCCCCGCCGCCAGCATGTGCGTCGCGAACGAATGCCGGAGCGCGTGCGGCGTGACCGTCGCAGGCAGCCGCAGGTACCCGCGCACGGCCTCGATGTCGCGCTCCGCCACCCTTGCTGAAAGCCGCGCACCCCTCGTCCCGCGGAAAATAGGATCGCCCGCGCACATGGCAAAGGGCGCCGCGCGCAGGTAGGCCTCGATCTCGTCCTTCACTATCGGCAGCAGGGGTACCATGCGCTCCTTGCCACCCTTGCCCTTGACCAGGAGCTCCTCTCCGCCGATGTCGCCGCAATCGAGCCCCAGCGCCTCGGATATGCGGAGCCCTGCCCCGTAGATCAGCGTGAACAGGGCGCGGTCGCGCGCCGCGAGCCAGGCCGTTTTCTGCAGCTTCTCGAACGCACCCAGGATGTTCATCACATCGACCTCTGCCACCGATTTCGAAAGCCGCTTCGGCGTCCTCGGCGAATGGATAAGCGCGATGTTCGGATTTGCCGCAATTCCGTTCTCCTCCATGAACTTGAAGAAATTCTTGACCGCCGAGATGTTACGCGCAACCGACACCGCGGCCTTTCCATCGCGCGTGATGTCGGCGATGAAGCCGCGGAACTCCGTAATCGGCAGACGGGACAAGGCCGCCGAATCCGTCCCCTGTCCCGACTCGCGCAGGTACTTGATGAAGCACCCGAGGTCGCGGCAGTAGGATTCCACCGTATGCCCCGACATCCGCCGCTCCGACTTCAGGAACTCCAGCCACCGCTTTTTTATCTCTTGTATTTCCATATCGAGTATCCTAACATAAATTCGCAATCTGCAAAAGGAGAAAATCATGGACGGAAAACAGCGCAAGTGGGACGAATATTTCATGGACATCGCCGAGGTCGTGGCGAAAAAGTCGAAGGACCCCTCGACCAAGAACGGCTGCGTCATCGTCGATTCCTTCCACCGCCCGGTCAGCTTCGGCTACAACGGCTGGATACAGGGCGCGGACGAATCGAAGATGACATGGGACGAACGCCCGATGAAATATTATTTTAGCATCCATTCCGAGATGAACGCGATGATTTTCGCCAAGCGGGATTTGACCGGCTGCACGCTCTACAACGTATATGCGACATGCGAGAATTGCCTGAAATTCCTGCTGCAGGCGGGCATAACGCGCTTCGTGTACCGCAGGTTCCGGGTCGAAAGCAAGATGAACAAGGCGGCCGGATCGATGAACGACGAATATTCGGACGAGGCCATAGTGCGCCTGCTCCGTTCCATGCCGGGCGTCGAAACGCTGAATCTGGCCAACGGCAAGACGTACATCGACGAAATCGTAGAGTGGTACGAACCGGGAAGCCAGATGAGGAAGAAGCTGGAAGGCTATCTGTAAAATTCAAAAATGAAATCCAAGCCGTAAAAAATCAGCGGCATGTACTGGGATTTTTACTCATACAACTAACTCGAAAACACAGGTGAAACCGGCCTTGGTGTTTTTGAGTTACTCCTATCTATAGTACGGGCTTGATATTATGTTATTATATCCGCCGCCATAGCCATTGCCGTAGTTGCTGCGCTGCTGGCGCTGTTGCTGCGGCGCCGGATCGTCCAGCCACCCATGCACCGGATCATAGCGGAATTTGAACATAACATAGTCGTGGTCGACCGCCGCGCTCATGTACGAATCCACGCTGTCTTCAGCTCCGCTGACCGAGAACTTCCTGTACTCCAGCCCGACGATGAATGGGCTGTCCGGCACGCGGTATTCGACGCCGAACATCATCTGGTTCGACATCTTGCCGCTCGTGCTGCCGCCCATCGCGCCGCTGTACGATATTTTCGTCTGCCCTATGCCCAGGCCGACGTACGGATCGATGTTTCCGAATCCTGGAATTTCGAAATAGGCGTTCGCGAAATAAGTGGTGGCGGTATAGTTAAGCGAGCTGGAAAGCGGAATGTCGAAATCGTACCGGTCCGCCGGGGCGCAATTGCCGCCCGCGTCGCATACCGCGCCTATATTGTCCCAATCCGCATGGGTCGTATCGTCCGGAAGAGGAGTGGGAGCGGAGGTAAAATCGTAATCCGGATCGTACACGGGATACACGTACATGTCGAACCTGTCCGCTTTCGCGCTGGTCCTGTTGTACTCGATCTCGAACCTGAACGGATTCCTCGGTACGTCCCAGCCGACGGCGACGGCGTAGGTGGTGCTGTCCTTCGAACTCATCGCCCATTCTTCCTTCAATCCGGCCGTCCACGGATCCGCCCACAGCTCGGTATAAACCGTTTCGCCGGAATCCCAGCTGCCGTTAGAATTCGTATCGTCGAAATAGCCTAATTCTTTTGCCAGCGCATCGCTTATGCTCTGCCCGCGTCCGCCCGGCCATCCCTGTATTCCGGTCGTCGTATCGCCGAACCCGGCATAGTATTCCGGGCTTTCGTCGTCGGAATAGCCGGTCGTGGTGTCGAACTTCAAGTCGGGATCGCTTTTGCCGTACCCGACGCCGAAGTACAGTCCGGAAGCGCTGGCCGCCCCGCCGATGGCAAGAAAAGAAACGAATAAAATCAGCTTTCTCATGAACCTCTCCTCAGTCCGCTTGTTGGGAAGTATATCACATTTTAAGTGCCCGCACAATAAGATTTCGAAAAAATTTGATTTTTCGGCAGACTGAAGGTAGAATTGGATAAAAAGGAAACGACATGAGCATAATCACTCGGCTTGCGCCATCGCCCACCGGCTACATGCATATCGGCACCGCGCGCGTCGCGCTGTTCAACTGGCTGTACACCAGGCATGCCGGGGGGAAGTTCGCGCTCCGCATCGAGGATACCGACCGGAGCGAGGGACGCTATTTCGCCGGCGCCGCCGAAGTGATATACAGGGAGCTCGAATGGCTGGGGCTCGGCTGGGACACGCTGGTCGAAAGCCAGCTCGACAACCAGCCGCGGCACGCCGAAGTCGCGGGCCAGCTCCTGGAAAGGGGCGCGGCGTATTACTGCTACCTCAGTCCGCAGGAAACCGAAAGGCTGAGGGCGGAGGCGCGCAAGACCGGCCGGCCGATGAAAAGCCCGTACCGCGACGGCAAGCTTGTCCCGCCACCGGGGGTGAAGCCCGCCGTGCGCCTTAAAATGCCCGGGGAAGGAATGACCTCGTTTAACGACCTGATACAGGGCAGGATCGAGTTCGAAAACCGCCTTGTCGAGGATTTGGTGATACTCCGCTCCGACGGGACGCCGACGTACAACCTGTCCGTGGTGGTCGACGACCACGACATGGGCGTCACGCACGTCATCCGCGGCGCCGACCACATCAACAACACGCCGAAGCAGATACAGATTTTCAAAAGCATGGGCTGGGCGGTGCCGGAATTCGGGCACGCGCCGATGATACTCGAAATGGACGGGTCGAAGATGTCGAAAAGGAACTCCGGCACCAAGGTCAGTGAATACCGCGAGGACGGATATTTGCCCGAGGCCCTGCTGAACTACCTCTGCCGCCTGGGGTGGAGCCACGGCAACGATGAGATATTTTCGATACCGCAGGCAATCGAGTGGTTCGACATACGGGACGTCCTGAAATCGCCCGCGAAATTCGACCATGGAAAGCTGCTGGCTCTGAATGCGATTTACATCCGGAATTCCACCGACGAAAGGCTGCTGGAGGGACTGCTCCCGTTCGTGGCGCGGAAAACCGGCCGCACCCTTTCGGATCCCGAAAAAACCCGCATCAAGAAAGGCGTTCCGTATATGAAGGAGCGCGCCAGGACGCTCGCCGACATGGCGGATATGGCCGCCATTTACGCGCTCGGCGCGGACTGGAATTTCACGCCGGAGCTGGACGAAAAATCGCTGAAGGCGCTCGCCTCCCCGGACAACAGGCTGGCCGAAGTCATGCGCGGTTTGAAGGACGTCGAGTTCACCCGCGGCGCCATAAACGACTATTTCAAGGCCACGGCGGAAAAACTGGGCATGAAGATGGGCGATCTGGTCGCGCCCGTGCGCGTCGCGGTCACCTTTTCGACCGTATCGCCCCCTTTGTTCGAGGCGATGGAGATAATCGGCCGGACGGAAACGCTCCGCCGCATGGCCAAAGCGTTGGAAGCATCGGCATGATTTTGATAGTCGGCCTCGGCAATCCCGGAAAAGAATATGCGGACACAAGGCACAACCTGGGCTTCATGGCCGTCGACAAGATCGCCGCCGATTACGGCTTCCCGGAATGGAAGGCGCGTCCGAAATACCTTTTTACCAAAAAGAAAACCGGCGGCGTGGATG
>JAISNH010000071.1 GCA_031276335.1 Rickettsiales bacterium | reverse complement strand
TGAACGCCTCCCTGTTCTCGGTTCCGAAAAAGCCGAAAGGCAGGGGCGGGAAGAAAGGCAAAAGCTCGGCGTTCGGCGCGTTCGTCGAAACGGTCGGAAATATCAGCGACAGGGCGACGAAGGCGATAATAGACGTCGCGGCCAGGAATTTCGCAGTCGTCAAGGCACGCGAGGCGACCGAATGGTTCCTGGGGTTCGCCGGGCGCGTGCACAACCTTTACATACGCCGCTTCATGCGCGCGATTTCCAGCGCGAACTGCATCCTGTTCTTCATCATCCTGGGCTTCTTCGCGGCGAAGCTGCGGGTCAACATGCTGGACACCAACCTTCTGCCATACAAGCTTAGGGATGCGCGGGTGAGGGCGCGCGTAACCGAGGTCGAGAAGGCGGGAGGCGACTGGCGCCTTACCTTCGACAAGGTACACGTGGACGGGCATGCGGCAGGGCTGGACAAGATACGCGTGAAGTTCGCCGGAAAATTCGGCGCGCCGGACGTCGGCAGGCATGTGGATTTCACGGCGACGCTTATCCCTCCGTTCGAGCCGAACGTGATCGGCGGTTTCGATTTTTCCCGCTATTCCTACTTCAAGAAACTGTCTGCGAGCGGGCGGTCGTTCGAAAAATGGGAGTATGCCCCGATTGATGCGGAAAATACGGCCTTGGAGCGCCTGTATTTCGGATTCCTGAACATGCGGGAGGGCATAAACCGCCGCGTCGCGGAAAAAACCGGGAAAGATGCCGAGGGCGTGCTGATTTCGATGATGACCGGCGACATATATGCGGTCGACGAAGAGATCGGCGGAGATTACAAGGCCGCCGGCATTTCACACATACTGTCGGTTTCCGGCCTTCATATGACCATTATCGCCGGGTTCGCGTTTTTCCTTATCCGCCTCCTGCTGTCGCTTAGCATGCGCATCGCGAGCAGGTACGACACGAAGAAGATCGCAGCCGTAATCGCGCTGGCGGCGTCCGTGTTCTACCTGTTCCTGACAGGGGCGAGGATACCCACGCAAAGGGCGTTCATGATGACCGCGCTGGGGCTTGGCGCGGTGCTTGCCGACCGCAACCCGATCTCGCTCCGCTTCATCGCCATGAGCGCGGCCGCAATACTGCTTTTCACCCCGGAGAGTCTTTTGAATCCGGGCTTCCAGATGTCGTTCATGGCCGTGGTCGCGCTTGTGAAGCTGTACGAAGCGCGCGAGGCCTGGCTTATCCCGAACAAGGCGGAGGGCGCGCGGAAATGGGCGGTGAATGCGGCGAACGCACTCATCGCGAACGTCCTGTCCGCGTTTCTTATCGGCGCGGCGATAACGCCGTTCGTAATCTACAGCTTCAACACCATGCAGATCTACAGCGTGCTCGGCAACCTGTTCGCACTGCCCCTTTGCACGTTCGTCGTCATGCCGGCGATACTGCTTGCGCTCGTGTCCATGCCGTTCGGGCTGGACGTTCCGTTCCTGAAGCTGGCCGAGCTGGGAGTGGCCGGCATCAATTTCGCCGCGGCCAAGATCGGATCGCTGCCCTATGCCTCGATCGACATGAAGTCGATGGGCGTCGGCGCTCTGCTCCTTATCGTGTTCGGTTTCGTGTGGCTTTTCGCGTGGCGGCGCAAGTGGAAGTATTTCGGCTGCGTCCTTATCGCCGCGGGCGTGGCGGCCTATGCGCTTGGGAAAACCCCGGACATGTACGTCGACCGCTACGGCACCATGTTCGGCCTGCCGAAGGGCGGGAAGCTCCTTGTCATGAACCTGTCGCGGTATCCGGCGAACGCGAGGGTGGTCGAGGATTGGCGCAGGAAAAGCGCGCTTGCCTCCGCCGAGGCGGTGCCGGCGGGACGCTACAAAATCAACGGGCGCCGCGTGTCGTTCGTCGGCCGCTATGCCGAACTGAGGCGCGAATGCCGCGCCGCCGACATGATATTCGCGGCCTTCGACAAGGAAAAGGCGCATTTCAAATGCCGCAAGCCGGTCTTCGGGCGCGAAGCGTTCAGGGATTCGAAAGGCGCGGAGATTTACATACCGCGTCGGGGAAGGGCGAGGCATGAAACCGTTTCCGGTTTCCTGGGGCGACGCCCGTGGACGGCCGGAGTCCCGGCGGACAAGGAGGGCGGAAGCTTCCTCGACGCCGCGGACGAGCTTTTAAAAGGGTTGCAAATCAAAAAGTAGTGTTGTATCTTTTGCGGTGCGCCGGAGAGGTGGCAGAGCGGTCGAATGCGGCGGTCTCGAAAACCGTTATAGGGGCAACTCTATCGAAGGTTCGAATCCTTTCCTCTCCGCCAGAAATTCAACCTGAAAACGCTTTTTATAGGCGAGTTCCAAGAGGGTTCCATGAAAGACATTTCGGTAATCGGAGCGGGCAGGTGGGGCACCTTCCTGGCGTGGTATGCCAGCACGTATTGTCATGCGCG
This sequence comes from Rickettsiales bacterium, assembly GCA_031276335.1. GTDB lineage: Bacteria > Pseudomonadota > Alphaproteobacteria > Rs-D84 > CACZYB01 > JAISNH01. The sequence continues at coordinate 1,725 of JAISNH010000071.1, read as the reverse complement.
GAGCGTGCGCCTGTACGGGCGGGCGGCCTCCGAGGATTTCGCGCGGCTCCGGCAAACGCGCGGGAACGAGTACCTTTCGCTCGGCGCCGAGGTGGAGCTGACCGACGATCTAGGGCGCGCGCTTGAGAGCGAAATCGTAATCGTTTCGGTCGGGTGCCAGAGTCTGCGCGGGCTTGCCAAAGAGCTGAATTCGCACGACATCCGCGGCAGGATTTTCCTGCTGGCCATAAAGGGGTTGGAAACGCCGTCGGCGAAAACTCCGAGCCAGATTTTCGCCGAGGAAGCCGGGCGGGACGCCCGCCTCGCCGTGCTCCTGGGTCCCGGGCATGTGCAGGATTATATCCGCGGCGTGCCGTCGTGCGCGGTAATCGACGCGCCGGATGCGGAAACGAAGCGGGAGCTTGCCGAGAGCCTGTCTTCTCCGCTGATCCGTTTTTACTATGGCGAGGATTTCATCGGAAACCAGGCCGGGGCGGCGTTGAAGAACGTAGTCGGGATCGCCGCGGGGATACTGGACGGACTCGGGTGGCAGGGGCTGAAGGGCGGGCTGATGGTACGCGCTCCGCTAGAAGTCGGGCGCCTTATCCGGCATTTCGGCGGGCAAGCGCGTTCGGCGTACGGGCTTGCCCACCTAGGCGATTATGAGGCGACGCTTTTTTCCGAGCACAGCCACAACCGCAAATTCGGCGAGATGTTCGCGCGCGGCGAAAAATTCGGCAAGCTGGCCGAGGGATACCATACGCTCGCGGCCGTGAAGGCCATTTCCGACAGCGCGGGCATCGATATGCCGATAGCCCGGGCGCTTTACCGATCCATTTACGAGGGGGTGGAGGCAAGAGCCGAAATAGGGGAGCTGTTCAAACGCGAGCCGAAGTCCGAATTCGGCGGAAACATGGCATAATATCAAGGCGAAACGGCGTTGAATAAAATCGCTTGCAAGTTGCCCAATTCCTTTCTATAATACCCGCCGGTTGAATAAATGTGGAAAAATATGATTGAAAGATTAAAAAGTTTCCTTAAAGGCGTGGGCGGGATGTTCGGCATGCTTTCCCCTAAAGCCCTTAGTCCTGATTTATTTAACTGCGTAAATTCAGATTGTTGCGGACAGGCAGAAGCCTACGTCCGCGCGATCGCAGGAAGGTTTGTAGTTAAAGATTGGAGTAAAAATGAACAAGAAAACTATGCTGATAGATGCGACCCACCAGGAAGAAACCAGGGTTGCGGTGGTGGAAGACGGCGTCCTTGAGGACTTCGAGCTAGAAACAATAACCAAAAAAGAAATAAAGGGCAACATATACCTTGCCAAGGTCGTGCGCGTCGAGCCTTCGCTGCAAAGCGCGTTCGTGGAATACGGCGGCACCCGCCACGGCTTCCTGCCGTTTTCCGAAATACATCCTGATTACTTCCAGATCCCGGTCGAGGACAAGAAGGCGCTCCTGATCTCGGGGGACGGCGAGGAAGACGACGACGAGGCCGCCCGCCCCTCCGACGGTCCGGTAGAAACCTTTTCGGACGACGAGGACGAGGCGGTCGAAAAGCAGGCCGAGGAGAAGCGCAAGCAGCTTTTGAAGCAATACAAGATACAGGAAGTCGTAAAGTCGGGCCAGATAATGCTGGTACAGGTGGAGAAGGAGGAGCGCGGCAACAAGGGGGCGGCAATCACGACCTATATCTCGCTTGCCGGATCGTACTGCGTCCTTATGCCGAACAGCAACAAGCGCATAA
>JAISNH010000058.1 GCA_031276335.1 Rickettsiales bacterium | reverse complement strand
TTTTCCATTTCGACGCTGTCCCTTCTTTCCGCGATGGAGGACGGAAGCTACTCGCCGCGCCCGGTTGATTCGGTTGCCAAGGGGCTGGCGAAGGCGTATTTCGACGTTTCGAACATCATCATGCGGACGATACCGCAGGCGACCGACCTTTATCTTATGTACCTGAACATGGCCTCCTCTCTGTGGCCCGACATGCACATCGCCACGCTCATGCGCGCGGAGATATACAAGAAGCACGAGGATATGAGGACCTACTTCTCGCTCGTGAATTCCATACCGAAGTCTAGCTACCTGTACCCTATGGCGCAGATGACGTACGGCTCCTACCTGGCCGACCGGCAGTCGCCGAAGGCGCCCGCGATATACAAGGGGCTGGTTTCGAAGTATCCCGGCATCCCACAGCTTTACCAGGGCCTTGGCGATTATTACAAGCGGGAGAAGAAATACAAGGACGCGCTGGAATACTATTCGAAGGGCATAGAAATCGGCGGCGCGTCCCAGACCTTGTCTGAGCTCCATTTCTCCCGCGGCGTCGTGCACGACATGCTGGATAATTCGAAAGAGGCGGAAAAAGACCTAGAGGCCGCGGTCACGCTCGACCACAAAAACCCGGTCGTTTTGAATTATTACGGATATTACCTGACCTCGAGGGACATAGATGCCGAAAAGGGTTTCAAGCTTATCGAAAGGGCGATTGCGGCCGACCCGCTGAATCCGTACTACCTGGACAGCTACGGCTGGGCGTTCTTCAAGAAGGGCGACATCGCAAGCGCGGTGCAGATGCTGGAGTATGCGAAGACGCTCCGTCCGAAAAATCCGGTTATCGCGGACCACTTGGGCGACGTGTACTGGAGTATGGGGCGCCGCCGCGAGGCGAAATTCGAATGGGAAAAGGCCCTCGGTTACATAGATTTCGACGCCGGCATCCTTGCCCACGAGCTCGACAGGAGCAGGCTGGAATACAAAATAGAATACGGGATGAAGGAATGAGCTTGAAGCCGGGCGCTTTGGTTTTCCAGGTTCTTGGGAAGGGCGGCTTCGTTGACGCGATCAGCATCTCCGCCTCGCGCGAAGACGCGAGACTTGCCGCCGCGCCCGTGAGTCATGTCGGGATAATCGCTGGTTTTGAAGAGGTCGTTCATGTGGACGAGAAGGATGGAGTGATCATAGCCCCGCTCGGCGAATTCCTGGCGGGCGCCGGGCTCTCCGTCGTAGCCGAGGTAAGGGATGCCGATGTGGCCTCTCGCGCCGCCGCCGCCGCATACGGGTACGTAGGTCGGCCGTACAACGCGTCGTTCTATCCGGGCGGAGAAGGTCTCTATTGTTCGGAACTCGTCGCGAAATGCTTCATATGCCAGTCTGGAATGCCTTATTTTGCGCCCTGCAGGATGAATTTCCGCGACGCCGGCGGAAGGCTGATCCCGTATTGGATCGAATACTATGCGAAGCTGGGCTGCGCCATACCGGAGGGAATGGAAGGCTCGCACCCGCAGCAGCTTTTGGCTCAAAAGCATCTATTCTCGTCCATAAGGCCGATCCGTCGCGCATGTCCGCCGGTTCATGGGAAAACCCGGTAGTTGATTGTTTTTTACCCGCGTGTTCCAGCCGAAAGCGCTCTGGACCGAATGCCGGGGAGCAGATTTCGGACATTAAATATACGCATTGGAAAAGCTGGTATGCTCCACGTTTTCGCTCGGCAGGTCGAAAAGGAACACCGAGGGCATGTTCTGCTGCCACTGCCCGAACACCATGCGGCTGCCTGCGTAATATATTTCCGCGATTTTCTTCGCGCGGGTGAGCCCGACATAGGCCAACCGCCGCTCCTCCTCCAGCCCGCCGCCCGGCTCGGATGTCGTCCTTTCGTTCGGGAATATCCCCATTTCCCACCCCGGCAGGAACACCACGTCGAACTCCAGCCCTTTGGCCGCGTGCAGCGTCATTAGGGAAACGTAGTCCGCGTTCGCGCTTGATGCGTCGACGTTCTCGATGAACAGGGTTATGTATTCCAAAAACTCGCTTATGCTCTCGAAATCGGACTTTAGTATTCCCATGAACTCCATGATGTTCTGAAGCTTGGCCTCCGCCTCGGTCTTCTTTGAATTCTTCCACATGTCGATATAGCCGGATTCGTTCAGCATCATGTCGACTAGCCCGGCGTGGTCGGCCACTTTGGCCTCCGGAGCGCCGCCCAGCCCTCCGTATATCGCGCGCCACCGTCTGAAATCGTTCACGAATTTCTGCAGGATTACGGCGGTTTTCCCGGTTATTTTCTTCGAAACCAGCATTTCGGAAAGCGCGTCGAACATGGGTATTTTCGCGCGCCTGGCGTAATCCGAAATCGCAGCCATGGTCCGGTCGCCGACTCCGCGCTTCGGCACGTTTATTATGCGCTCGAACGACAGGTTGTCCTGCGGATAGGCCAGGAGCCGGAGATAGGCGATGATGTCGCGTATTTCCTGCCGCTCGTAGAAGCGGAGGCCGCCGACTATGCGGTACGGTATGCCGGCGCGGATGAAGCGTTCCTCGAACAGGCGGGTCTGGTATCCCGCGCGGACCAGCACGGCCATCTCGGAAAGCGGCGTTCCCTGTCGCTGGTAATGTTCGATGTCATCGGTGATCTGGCGGGCCTCCTCGTCCCCGTTCCACACGCCCCTCACCCGCACCTTTGCCGACTCGCCCGCCGCCAGCGCCTCGCACGGGCGGAGCGTCTTGCCCAGCCGGTCGCGGTTCTTCGAGATAAGGTGGGATGCGGCGGAAAGTATGTGCGGGGTGGAGCGGTAGTT
>JAISNH010000041.1 GCA_031276335.1 Rickettsiales bacterium | reverse complement strand
TCCCGCGGGTCATAATTTGCGGTGGATTCCTCAGATATTAAATGCTATATGTTATACGATGGATGGGAACGAAATGAAAATCCGCATACTGGGACAGAACATTATAAACCAAAACGCGGCGGGCGAGGTCAACGAGCGGCCGGCTTCGGCTATCAAGGAGCTGGTCGAAAATTCGATAGACGCGGGCGCCACCAGGATAGACGTCGTGGTCCGCGACGCCGGGAAATCCTATATCTCGGTCGCCGACAACGGGTGCGGCATGGGAAAGGCCGACCTGGAGAAATCGATACTGAGGCACGCGACGTCGAAGCTTTCCTCCGACGACCTGTTGGACATCAACTTCCTGGGCTTCCGCGGCGAGGCGCTGCCCTCGATCGCATCAGTGGCAAAAATGACCGTCACGACGAACGACGGCGCCGAATGCTGGCGCCTGCGCATAGAGGGCGGCGAGGCGAAGGGGCTATCCCCGGCCGCGCTTCCCCCGGGCACGAGGGTCGAGGTGGAGAACCTGTTTTTCAACGTGCCCGCGCGCCTGAGCTTCCTGAAGTCCGAACGCTCCGAGATGTCGGCGGCAATCGACACAGTGGAGCGAATCGCCATGTGCTATCCCGCGGTCGAATTCCGGCTGAACGACACTATCAAATTCCGCGCAGGCAGCCGCATTTCCCGCGTCGCCGACGTCATGGGACGCGAATTCGGGGAAAACGCGATAGAGGTCGGCGCCTCGCTCCACGGACTTTCCATTTCCGGCTATATCTCGCGCCCGACATACACGAAGGGCACGTCGGCATCGCAGTATTTCTATGTCAACGGGCGGGCGGTGAAGGACAAGCTCCTTTTGGGCTCGCTCCGCGCGGCATACCAGGACGTGATAGAGCGGGGAAGGTTTCCGGCCGCCGTCCTGTGGCTTTCCATCCCTATCCGCGACATAGACGTCAACGTGCACCCGCAGAAGGCCGAGGTGCGATTCAAGGAGCAGTCGCTTGTCCGCGGCTCGATAATAAGCGTGCTCCGCATGCGGCTCCGCGACGCGGAGGTCGCGCCGAACATAATCGACATTTCGCGCGCGGTCGGCGGCTACGGCCAATCCCGCCCCGCGCAATACGGCGTGGCGGAGCAGGCGGGCTTTTCCGGCGGATTTTTCCAGCCGGGCGTAAACCCGGCGTCGGTCGGCGGCGCGGCGGACGAGGAGGAGGCGTCGAAATATCCGCTGGGGGTTGCGCGGGGGCAGCTGTTCAACACCTATATCGTGTCGCAGACCGCGGACGGCATGGTGATACTGGACCAGCACGCGTGCCACGAGCGGATAGTCTACGAGAACCTGAAGCGCGAGATGGAGGCCGGCGGGGCGAAGCGGCAGATACTCCTTATACCCGAAATCGTCGAGCTGGGCGAGGCGAAGGCGTCCTCGCTTCTGGCAGGCGCGGACGAGCTGGCGCAGTTCGGGCTTGTGCTGGAGGAGTTTGGCAAGGGCGCCGTGATCGTCCGCGAGGCGCCGGCTGCACTGGGCGCCTGCGACCTTCAGGGGCTGGTGAAGGACATCGCCGAGGACATAGAGGACATGAACCGCGCGCACATCCTTTCGGACAGGCTTTCCATGATCGCGAAGACCTTTTCGTGCCATACCTCGATACGCGCGGGGCGGGCGCTTACAATTTCCGAGATGAACGAGCTTCTGCGCCAGGTGGAGGCCACCGAGAACGCCGGGCAATGCAACCACGGGCGCCGATCGTACGTGAAGCTGGCCCTGAAAGAGCTGGGCAAGCTGTTCGACAGATGAAATTTTCCCCCGTTTCTTGTTTACAAACAATTTATTCCTAATTATAATTCCGTGCAGCTCCGGGATACCGGAGCCAAGGGAGCAATAATCCCTTCCAAGAAAGCCACTCCCCCCAGCGGGGAGGGCGATGCCATAAGGCCTCGGCCCAAAGCACCGCACCATTCTTGGATGGTTTATTGACTCCCCGCATATGAAGATTTCATCGCGGTTTTTTAATTTCGGAAGGAGGGCGGGATGACTCTGCAGGAAAGCCACGGAAGGATATGGGGGGCGATAGACAGGATCGCCCGCGCGCACGGGCTTTCCACTTCCGGGCTGGCCTTGTCGGTCGGGCTTGACGCAACGGCGTTCAACCCGTCCAAGCGGGCATATCCGGACGGACGGCTCCGCTGGCCATCGACCGGGACCGTCTGCCGGATCATGCAGAAATACAAGATGGACTTCGCCGCGTTCGGCAGATATATGTAGCGTGGCTACATCCCCTTTCCTGCGTCGGCGGCCTTCAGCATGTCGAGCCGGTTTTGACTTGCGGCCTTTGCGACGATCGCCGGCGGGCGTATCCTGAAGCTTTCATCCGCGGTGTCCGCGGCTATTCCCATAAGCCTGCTTTGCCAGCCCTTTTGCTTCGCGAAATCCGGATTTGCCTGAAGGGCGAGGGCGAACACGCCGGCAAGGTATGGAAATGTGGAGCTTGAACCGCCGAGCCTTTCATACACATATCCGCCCTTGTAGAACGGCGTCGTCTTGCCGTCGGTCGG
>JAISNH010000016.1 GCA_031276335.1 Rickettsiales bacterium | reverse complement strand
TTCCTGCCGCTCGTAGAAGCGGAGGCCGCCGACTATGCGGTACGGTATGCCGGCGCGGATGAAGCGTTCCTCGAACAGGCGCGTCTGGTATCCCGCGCGGACCAGCACGGCCATTTCGGAAAGCGGCGTTCCCTTTCGCTGGTAATGCTCGATTTCATCTGTGATTTGGCGGGCTTCCTCGTCCCCGTTCCACACGCCCCTCACCTGCACCTTTGCCGCCTCGCCGGAGGAAAGCGCCCCGCACGGGCGGAGCGTCTTGCCCAGCCGGTCGCGGTTCTTCGAGATAAGGTGGGATGCGGCGGAAAGTATGTGCGGGGTGGAGCGGTAGTTCGTCTCCAGCCGTATGACGCGGGCGCCGGTGAAATCGCGCTCGAACCGAAGGATGTTTTCTATTTCCGCGCCACGCCACGAATATATCGACTGGTCGTCGTCGCCGACGCATGCGATGTTGCGGTTGAGCGCGGACAAGAGCTTCAGCAGCTTGTACTGCACGGCGTTGGTGTCCTGGTATTCGTCGACCAGGATGTATTTGAATTTTTTCTGGAATTCCTCCAAAACAGCTGGGTTTTTCTCGAAAATCATCAGCGGATAAAGGAGCAGGTCGCCGAAGTCCGCGGCGTTCAGCTCCTTGAGGCGCTCCTGGTACCGGCGGTATATCTCGAGTATTTTGCCGCCCGCGGCGCCGGCCTCGGCAAGGGGTATGTCGCCGCTGTCGTAATAAAGCCCCTTGTCCTTCAGCCGCGCGACGATGTCGAGCAGGGTTGACGGAGGCAGCTTTTTGGTGTCCAGCTTGAAATCCTCCTCCATCGTTTTCTTGATCAGTATCCGCTGGTCGTCCTCCGCGAATATAAGGAATCCGGGCTTCAAGCCGGCCAGTTCGGCGTATTTTTTAAGTATCCGGAGGCCGACGGAGTGGAAGGTGCCTATCCACAGGCCGTCCGCGCCGCCGCCGATTATGTCGCGCACGCGGTTTTTCATCTCGTTCGCGGCCTTGTTCGTGAAGGTGACGGCCAGTATCTGCCATGGAAAAGCCAGCTGCTTCCACAGGATATATGCGATTTTGGAGGTCAGGACGCGCGTCTTTCCCGTGCCCGCGCCGGAAAGCACCAAAAGCGGCCCCTCGGTCGTTTCGACAGCCTCCCTTTGCTCGGGATTCAGTTTGTCCAGCCACTCTGGCGCTAATTCGATTTTGTTCATTATATGTTCCTATTTTTGATATTATAATATTTTGAAAGATTGTATGCAAGGATAAAAGAGATCATCCCGGACAGTCCGGGGTCATAGGCCGAGCGGCGGCGGGTGCGGGATCCGGGCTGCGCAAAACTCGTCGCGGCACTCTATTTAGTGGATAGCGGCACTCTATTTAGTGGATATAAGAATCCGATGGCAGTCCAGGGCTTACTTCGCTTCGGCCGGCGAGGGCGGTTCTATATTCTCGGATACGGTCTTCTGCTTTATCGGCATCTGCCATATCGCGAGGAATACGAGGGCCGCGCCCGCGGCTAGCATCAATGTCCTGCCCTTTGAAAAATTCGGCCTGCGGCGCCCGCCGCCCAGCACTATTCTATTTCCCTGCATCGCTTTCTCCTATAAGTTTCCTGAATTCCGCGTCCACGGCCTTGTGCAGAAGGCTTGCCATGGTCTTCCGGTCGTGCTTCATGGTATACGGCTCGTGTATGACCGCCTCGACCGTGAACGGAGCGGTCTTCAGTATGTCCCACAGATGCCCGACAAGAGTGCGGTCGTCACCGACCGGCCATCCGTACAGCGCCCTCTCCTCCGGGCTCATGGGCTTCCCACCGCGCTTGGTGTATGCCATGGAAATCGGCTGTATGACGATATTGCCGGCGCCCTTGTCGTCCTCGAACAGGCTGAACAGCGAGCTTTTGAAGGGAAGCACGGCGTTGCCGTCGCTGCTGGTGCCCTCCGGGAATATCAGCAGGGGGACCCTTCGCCTGGAAAGCTCGCGGGTCAGCATGTTTATTTCGCCCGTCGCCTTCATCCGGCTGCGGTTGATGAACACGGTGTCGCCCAGCTTTGCGATGTATCCGAATACGGGCCAGCGCCTCACGTCCTCCTTCGCCACGAAGTTGACCTTCAGCTTCGATCCCAGCGCGAGTATGTCGATATAGGATGCGTGGTTTGAGATGACCAGCAGGTCGCGTTTCCGCGCGAGCCGCCCCCTGATCTTCACCTTTATGCCGAACAGCAGGCACAGCGTGCGGAAATAGAGGCGGTTGTACGACGGCGCGAGGATTTTGGTCGCGTGCGACAACCACAGGATCGGAATGTTCGCGGCCATCCAGATGACGAATGCGAACAGGCGTGCCGCCGCAAGCGCTCTTTTCATCTTTAGCCCCTAGCTTTTCATGGCATGGTTGGAGGCGGGCGGGGGCGTTTGCTGCGCCTTCATCTCGTCGAAGTTTATCGGCTGCAGTATGAACGGGTTGAATCCCGATTCGCGCGTCAGGTCGGCGACTATCGCCCGCACGAACGGGAACAGGTGCGCCGGCACGGTCTTGATCAGTATCTTTTCGCGCGCCGCCGCGTCTTCGGTGTTGACCACGGCCATAGCGGCGTACGACAGCTCGATCAGGAACAGTGTAGACTCCTTCAGGGTGTTTTTGATCTTCAGGTTCAGCACCACCTCGAACAGCTTCTCGCCGGCAGGGGCGGTCTTCACCTCCAGGCCGATTTCGATGTTCGGGCTTCCCTCTATCTTGTCGAAGAATATCTTCGGGCTCGACGGCGCCTCGAACGACAGGTCCTTGACGAACTGGTTCAGGATTTCGAAGTCGGGTTTCTTTCCGCTGGCTTGCATCGCTTTTCCTCTTTAAATTTGAATTCTTTTATACTATATTACATAATATGGATTTAACAAGGATTTTTTAAAGGATGCGTAATGAGCGTCGCTGATGTTTTCATACTGGCCGTTTTCCTGGGGGTGTGCGTGTCGGTCTGGCATGCTTTCAAGCCCGAGGACGGGGGTTTTTCCACGCGCGGGCGCATGATGGACGGGATTTTCGGCATGTTCCGCAGGCGCCCCGCGAAGCGCGCGCCCTCGGATGCCCGGGATGCGGAATCCGTGGAGGAAAAGGCGCTTCGCCTTGCCCGCCTCGACCGCTCGTTCGAGCCGCAGCAGTTCATGGAGGATGTGAAGAAGGGGTTTGAAACCGTGCTTTGCGCGTTCGAGAAGAAGGCGAGGGCGGAGCTTCGCCCTCTCGTTTCCGACCGCGTGTTTGCCGCCTTCGACAGGGACATGAGGGAGCTTGAGAAGAAGGGCGAGAGCCTAGAGACCGAGATAATCCGCTTCAAGAAGATTTTCATAAGGGACGTTTCCGCCGGCAGGTCGCGTGCGGAGGTGACCGTCGTTTTCACGACCGAGCAGACGACGCTTGTGAAGGACGCGAAGGGCAGGGTGCTCCGGGGCGATGCGAACCAGATCGGCACCGTCACCGACGTCTGGCGGTTTTCCAAGGACCTGAAGCGCCGCCGCCCGATGTGGATTCTGGACGCGACGGTGAAGGCGGACGCATAAAAGGCCCGCGGCGGGGTGGGGCTGGCTTATTTTATAATCAATGTGTTGGGTTCTTCGTAATGCTGTGAGAACGGGGATTTTTTGGTATCTATGTCTTGATTGTAAAGGCCGGATAAATCCATGACGGCGTGGAACAGGTTTTGGGTATTGAATCCTCTGCCGGCGAAACCCTTCAGCTTTTCCGAAAACTGCGCGCGCTGGCGTTTGTATTCTGGCGAAAGCCAGACTATCAATGGAATTTCAAGCATGTTGTTGCGTATATTAGACGTGCCGTGGTCGAAGCTGCTGTTCTCGTCTATTGCATCTTCGCCGTGGTCGGGAACATAGACGAGGTAGCTTGTCGAATTTTCGGCCTCTAGCATGCTTATAATCTTTTGAAGCACGTAGTCCGTGTATCTTATTGAGTTGTCATAAGCGTCTATAAACCGTTCCGTCCTATTTTTTGCTCCGCGCCATTCTTCGAAATTTTGGGGATATTTCGAGCTGTACGGGTGGTGGCTGCCGGCCAGATGCAGGAATATTGCTTTTTTATCGGCATTATCTTTCATTGCTTCGGCCAATGGTATCAGCAGGCTTTCATCATACTTGTCGCCGTCCCCTGAATCTTTCAAGAACGTAGCCTTGTCGGAATCGTCGGCGACTACGGAGATGTAATTGTTGTGCCGCCCGCTCTTTTGCTGGTTTGAAATCCAGAATGTCTTGAATCCGGCATCTTTGAAGAAATTCACCATGGAACCCTTACTGTACATGGCGTCCATATTTCCGAATTCCGCCAGCGAGAGCATCTTCTGGAATGACGTGATGGTCTGTGGGTGAGGGGAGACCGCATTGTATAGTATCAGGTCTTTTTTCATTTTGCCCAAGAAGGGATTTGTATTTCTGTGGTATCCGTAAAGGCTGAAATGCTCGCGGGCGGCCGCCTCTCCGAAAACTATCGCGAAAGTCATCCTCTTGCTTTTCAAAACCGGCGCTATGCCTTCGAATTTTGGAAAATTCCGCTTTCGCGCGATATTGATTTTATCCATCTCGCGCTTGAAATCGCTGTAATATGAATGGATTTCATAGGGGGCGAGCCTCCATTTGGAAGGCCGGCGATCATAGACCCCGCGCGTTAGCGACAATATGAAAAACATGAAGAAAATCTGTCGAAGCAGGTTTAGGTTTTTGATTTCGGATATAGGCTTCGCGCGCCGGACGGAATATATGGCGAAAGCGAGGTACAGGCATGCCGCCGCCGCGCCTGAAAGGCCTATGTAGCTTGTAATGAATTCCAACGCCTCTCGTCGGTTTGTGTCGAATATGGCAATTGCCGCTCCCCTGTCGAACAGGGTCTTGAACATGATATAGTGCAGGAGTTTTACAAGGTAGGGAACATATATAAACACGGCGACGAGCGCGCAGTAAATCTTTGTCCGTTTTGGAAAAAGGAAAGCGGCGAACATGATCGAGCATGCAGGTATGATGCTGCCGGTATAGGATACGAAATCGAATTGCCTTCTTATATGCGTGTCAATCAGAATGGGAAGCCAGGTATAGAAGAACAGAAAGAAAGGATAATTGGCTAAATATGCCAAAATAGATTTAATTTGTCTAAGGGGGGGGGGTGCGGTTTTCATTGTATGCCATTTTTTAAGTCCTGATTAAGAATTACCTGATTAAGAATTATATAATAAGCCGTGTTGAAAAACAAGGATAATCTCGGGGGAGTTTTTTCTTTACTTCCTGATTTCCCTATGGTAAATTTCAGGCGTATTTGGGAGGCGTTTATGGCATATGCGGATTTTGGCGGGATAAAGGCGGAGCTGGATTTGAAGATGGACAAGGCGCTGGACGTCCTGAAAAAGGATTTGTCGGGGCTGCGCACGGGCCGCGCCTCGATAGGGCTCCTCGACAACATTATGGTCATGGCCTACGGCCAGCCGACGCCGATAAGCCAGGTGGCGAGCCTTTCGACGCCGGATGCGCGCACGATAAGCGTGTCCGTGTGGGACAAGTCGGTTGCCTCCGCGGTGGACAAGGCGATACGCGAAAGCGATCTGGGCCTAAATCCGTCCTCCGACGGCACGCTTAGAAGGATAACCCTCCCGGCGCTTACCGAGGAGCGGCGGCGCGAGCTTTCCAAGGTCGCGGGCAATTATGCCGAGCAGGCCAGACAGTCGGTTCGCCGCATCCGCCACGAAGGCATGCTCTCGGTGGCCGAGCTCGAGAAGTCGAAGCTGCTTTCCGAGGACGACAGGCGCAGGGCGGAGGAGGAGATACAGAAGATCACCGACAAATTCGTCGCCGACATCGACGGCCACCTGAAGTCGAAGCAGGCGGACATAATGACGGTGTAGGGGGCGCATGCCATCGAATTTAGCGGAGGTCCCTCGGATGCTGGATGAAATGAAAGATTCTGGATTGAAGATACCTGTCCACCTGGCGATAATAGCCGACGGCAACGGCCGCTGGGCAAAGGCGCGCGGGCTTCCCCGCACGATCGGGCACACGAAGGCCGGCACCGCGTTCCAGCGGGTGGTCGAGGCCAGCCGGAAGCTGGGCGTGAAGGTGCTGACCATATGGATTTTTTCCACCGAAAACTGGGACCGCCCGAAAGAGGAGGTCGACCATTTGATGCGCCTGTTCCACCACAACCTCGTCAGCAACGGCAAGAAGCTGGTCGAAAACGGGATTCGCCTGCGCATACTGGGCGACAAGTCGCGTTTCTCCCCGTCCATACAGAAGGCGCAGGTCGAGCTGGAGGAGGCGACGAAAGGCTTCTCCGAATTCACGCTCAACGTCGCGATGAACTACGGGGGCAGGGCGGAGATACTGAAGGCTACGCGCGAAATCGCCCGCGACCTGGCGGCGGGAAAAATAAGGGAGGAGGACATAAGCGAGGAGCTGTTCGACGCGCACACCTATACGGCGGGCGAGCCGTACCCCGACCTTATCGTGCGCACCAGCGGCGAGCAGAGACTCTCCGGGTTCATGTCGTGGCAGAACGCATACTCCGAGCTGTACTTTCCTCAGATCCATTTTCCGGATTTGAACGAGGATCATATAAGGCTCGCGATAGAGGAATATTCGAGAAGGGAGCGCCGGTATGGCAAAGTCTGACGGGCTGTCCGCCCGCACAAGGTCGAACGGCGTGTATGCGCGCGCGGTTGCCGCGGCCGGGTTGGTGGCGCTCGGCATGGCCGCGCTTTGGATCGGCTTTTGGGGCGTCGCCGCGGTATCGGTTGCCGCGACCGCGCTCATGGCGTGGGAATACGGCCGCTTGTGGAGCGGGAAGATCGGCGCGAAGCTCGCCTGGGACGTATTCGGCGTCGCCGGGGTGCTTGCCGCGTACGCCGCGCTGGGCGGACAATACCCGGCCTATTGGTTTGCGGGCGGCTATGTGGCGCTGTTCTGCGTATCGGTAGTCGCCAATGTCGCCTCCGACAGGAAGCGCTGGCTGCTAGAAAGCATGGCGCCGATATATATCGGACTGGCCATGCTGGGGTTCATGTACATATACCGCTCCGCCGGGATATATTCGATTATCTACGCGTTCGTCATAACGGTTTCGACCGACACGGGCGCCTACTTCATCGGCTGCGCGCTCGGGGGCCCGAAGCTTATGCCGGCCGTCAGCCCGAATAAGACATGGTCCGGCGCCCTGGGCGGCCTTATGTGCGCGTTCGCCGCCGGCACCGCGTACAAGATGGCGCTGCTGTGGAGCCTGGGCGGCGAAGGTTTTTCCAGCGTATGCGTCTGGGCGGTGGCCAGCGTCGGCCTGGCGCTTCTGTCCGAAATCGGCGACCTGGTCGAAAGCAAGATGAAGCGCGTGGCGGGCGTGAAGGATTCAAGCGGCATGATTCCCGGCCACGGCGGGGTGCTCGACCGCTTCGACAGCATGCTGTTCGTAGCCCCTGCGCTGGCGCTCCTAATCGCGTTCACGAAAATCGGATACACGGGCCTGTAGGGCTCGTGCGTCGGGCGGGCGATTTTTATCTTTGATTCCTGCCGCCGTTGTTGTATCGTTGGATGCAGTATTG
>JAISNH010000069.1 GCA_031276335.1 Rickettsiales bacterium | reverse complement strand
CGGAGCAAAATCGTTCCGAAAGAGAGGATCATGAAGGAAGCCGCCGCCGAAGAATTCGATATAGAGGTGGAAGGCATAGGGGCCGTGAAGGAAAACGACTAGCCCAGCCGCCGTTCCGGAACCCGTCCCCGTATCCCATATCGGGGTGCCCGCCATTCGTCCCGCGCCGTCCGGAGGATAGACGCGGACTGAAAGGATTTTGTGAAAACCATCTCCATATATATCCATTTTCCATACTGCGTATCCAAATGCGCGTACTGCGATTTTGCGAGCGTAGCCTGTCCGCGCGCGGATATTCCCGATTTATCCGAGCATTACCTGAGGGAGCTTAGGGGCTGGCGTGCCGCGACCGGGGAGCGGAAAATTTCGTCCGTGTATTTCGGCGGCGGGACGCCGTCGCTGATGTCGGCGGCTTCGGTTTTTAAAATCATCGAGAAAATCGGCCGACTGTGGAGCTTTGACAGCGATGCAGAGATAACTTTGGAGGCCAATCCGAAAACGATTTCGTGCGCCGGGATGGCCGCGCTTTCGAAGGCCGGAATCAACCGCCTGTCGATAGGCGCGCAGTCGCTTTCCGACGATGCCCTGAAACTACTGGGGCGGGCGCATGGCGCGGCGGCGGCCTTGCGCGTGGTCGAGGACGCGAAGGCGGTGTTTGCCAACGTCAATTGCGATTTCATCTACGGGCTTCCAGGGCAAAGCGCGGACGGGTGGGCGGAGGAGCTTTCGCGGATAGCCTCCCTCGGCGTGCCGCACCTGTCGCTGTACCAGCTGACGCTTGCCCGGGGGACGCCGATGTGGCGCTATGCGCGCGCGGGCATCGTGAAGCCTGCTGGCGAGGAGATCCTGCTCCGGATGTTCAGGTATACGAACCGGCGGCTCCGCGGGACCATCCCCCAATACGAGATTTCAAACTATGCGAAGCCAGGGTTCGAGAGCCGGCACAACATCAATTACTGGACGGGGGGCGACTATGTCGGAATCGGGCCCGCCGCCGCCGGACGGATAAGCGTGCCCGGCGGCTTTCTCGCCACGAAGAACCCGGCGGATGCCGGCGAATGGAAAAAGTCGGTTTTCGCGCGAAAGAACCGGGTTTTCGATAAAATTTCCCCTAAGGAACGAGGGATCGAAGCCGTGATTTCCGGGCTGCGCATGAATCGCGGAATCGGATTTGCGGAGTTCGAGGAAAACACCGGGGCGCGTTTCTGGGACGTCGCCTGCAAGGCGGCGGCGGAAGAGCTTGCCCGCGATAAATTCGTCCGCCTCGGCGCCTCCGGCATAAGGGCGCTTGAAAAAGGACGGGCGGTTTTGGACCGTGTCATCGAGAAAATAGTCAAATAAGCAGCCTTTCGAAGACGCTAGAAAAAACCCGCCGTTCAAGGCGGTTTTTTATTCCTGCGGCGCGCTTATTTGCCAAGCTGGTCCAGCAATCTCGACTGCTGCATCTTGTTTAACTGGTACTTGAAGCCTATGCCTGGGTTCTTGTTCCACACGTACCGCGCGCCTCCGTCCGAAAAGTGGAAGGCGATCACAAAGGCGGCGAATATGCCGAATATAATCCTTGCGATCTCGACCTCGCCCTTCAGGCAGTATGTGGTCGCGACGTACAGAAGGAACACGATGTACAAGTCTATCGCTATCGAGAAGAAGAACAGCACCCAGTACGCGAACGCGATGTGGTAGGCGACGTAGGCGACCGGGTACATGAATATGCAGCCGGCAACCGCCTTTATCGCGGTTTCGAAATTCATCTCGCCCTTCGTGATGTAGCTGAAGAACAGCATTATGCCGCCGAGGCCGAAGGTTATCAGCACCGCGGAGACGGAAAACACCGCCGCCGAGGCCAGCGCGCCGACGAAGGTTATGCTCCCTATGTTGAACAGTATCTTTATGCCGGCGGTGACAAGGCCGTAGAGCAGCACCTTGACAATCGTGTTTTCGTAGTTGCCGTCCGTCCTTATCGAGGCGAAGTAGCGAACGGGGTGCAGCATTATGCTGAACGCGTCGGTAAGGAATTTTTCGACGTTGACGCGCCTGGCCTTCGCAACGTTTTGCTTGAAATAGCTTTTCGCCGAGGCTATTGCGTCCTTCCTGCGGGACGGGGTTGCCGGCTTGGCCGGACTTGCGGCCCTTTTCGCGGGCCCGGTTCTTTTCTTCGCTGCCATATTTCCTCTCCTTGAACTGTTGTACCATGATATTATATTCCACAACAACCGGCAATGCCACAAAAATTTTTCCGACCGCCCGCCTTTCCCGCAACCCCGCTCTTTTAAGCTTTATTTTTGCGCGGTTACGTACTATCATTGAATTTGCAAAGAGGCACGAACATGTTCGAAATCGCAATACTTGGCAGGCCCAACGTCGGAAAATCCACCCTTTTCAACAAGCTGGTGAAAAGGCAGGCCGCGATAGTCCACGACACCGCAGGGACCACGCGCGACGTGAAGTCCTATACCACCACGGACTACCACGGCATAGAATTCGTCCTTTTGGACACAGCGGGCATGGAAAAGGGGCAGAAGGGATCCGTGGCCGAGCGGATGACCTTCAACACCATCAAAAGGACGCTGGAGGCCCACATAATCCTGTTCATGATAGACGCCAGGGCTTCGGTCACGCCGGAGGACATGTATTTCGCGGACGAGGTGCGCAAGTTGGGCAAGCGGGTGATACTGGTTGCCAACAAGTCCGAGAACAAGGGGAATTTCAATAACAACGCAGGCGACTTCTACCGCTTGGGCTTCGGCGAGGCCGTGCCCCTGTCGGCGGAGCACGGGCAGGGCATGCTGGCCCTCCTCGACCGGATCCGCAAGGAGATAATGGATTTGAAGCGCGAGAAATCCGGCGGTACCGAGGAGGGGGGGATACCCGAGGAGGCGCTGCAGGAGATAATCAAAATCGAGGAAAGCATGTACGGCGAGCCGGAGGAGCCCGACCCCTTCGTCCGCATCGCGATAATCGGCCGGCCGAACGTCGGCAAGTCCACCCTCGTGAATACCCTCGTAAAGCAGGACAGGGTCCTGACCGGCGAGGAGGCGGGGCTTACGCGCGATGCGATCGACATCGACTTCAAGTACAAGGGGCGCGACGTGAGGCTTATCGATACCGCGGGACTCAGGCGCAAAAGCAAAATCGACGAGGAGCTGGAGCGGCTGTCCGTCGCGCGGTCGGTCGAGGCCATACGCAATTCCGACGTCTCGGTGATACTCGTCGACGCGACGGCCGGGATAGACAAGCAGGATCTCGCAATCGCCGGCCTGGCGGCCAGGGAAGGCAAGGGGCTGGTCATCGCGATGAACAAAAGCGATCTGGTGAGGGACAAGAAGCTTGCGGAGGAGGAGGCGCTCGACCGGCTCCTTACCTCGTTCTCGCAGGTGCGGAGAATGCCCCTGCTGTTCGTTTCAGCCAAAAGCGGGCGGGGGGTGGACGCCTTGATGGCCAGCGTGTTCGAAATTTACGGCCTGAGGAACCAGCGCGTCACTACCGGGCAGCTGAACCGCTGGCTGGAGCGCGCGGTCGCGAAGAATCCTCCGCCCCTGTCGCGGCTCAAAAGGCCGATGAGCATAAAGTACATAACGCAGAGCGGAGTATGGCCGCCGACGTTCATGCTGGTCGTCGGCGGGGCCAGCGTGCCCCCGGCCAACTTCAGGCGCTACCTTGTCACTTCGCTCGGCGTGGAGTTCGGGT
>JAISNH010000008.1 GCA_031276335.1 Rickettsiales bacterium | reverse complement strand
AAGGCTTCCGACAAGGCCAGGCTGGAGCTGGCCTATACGTTTTCCCAGGAAAAGCACCTGGGGCAGAAGCGCGATTCCGGCGAAAGCTACTTCTCGCATCCCCTGGAGGTTGCCGTCGTCTGCGCCGAGCAGTACGAAATGGACATAGATTCCGTAATCGCCGCATTGCTACACGATGTGATCGAGGACACGGAAACCTCGATAAAGACCATAGAGAACCTGTTCGGCTCCGACGTCGCCGACCTGGTCGTCGGGCTTACGAAGCTGCGCTCGCTCAAGATAAAGTCCGAAACCATGCTGAAGGCGGAAAACTACCGCAACTTCGTGATTTCGGTATCAAAGGACATACGCGTCCTGATCATCAAGCTGATCGACCGGCACCACAACATGATGACGCTGGACTTCAAGCAGCGGGAGAAGAAGCAGAGGATAGCGCTCGAAACGCTCAACATCTACATCCCGCTTGCCGAGCGCATGGGCATGGAGAACATAAAGCACCAGATGGAAACCGTCTGCTTCCGCGAGCTTTACCCGCAGGAATACCATTACATCCAGGAAAAGCTGGAGAACATCCGCCAGCGCGGCACCGACCTTATCGAGCCTATCGTGGACGAGCTGTCCGACCTTACCTTCCGGCACAAGATAAAGGCCAAGATTTTCGGGCGCGAGAAGAACCCGTACTCCATATGGCGGAAGATGCAGATAAAGAACATCAGCTTCGACGACATATTCGACATCATCGCCTTCCGCTTCCTTGTGAACACGGTCGAGGACTGCTACAAGATTCTGGGGATGATTCATTCGACGTACAAGATGGTGCCGAACCGGTTCAAGGACTACATCTCGACCCCGAAGCCGAACAAGTACCAGTCGCTGCACACGACCGTCATCGGCCCGCAGAAGAATCGGATAGAGGTCCAGATACGCACATACGACATGGACCGCATAGCCCAGTACGGATACGCCGCGCACTGGCTGTACAAGCAGGGCAACCGCGACATCTCGTCCCACGACTTCGACTGGCTCCGGAACATGGCGAACGCGGTGAAGAACATCTCGTCCTCCGACGAGATTGTCGAGCATACTAGCCTGACCCAGTACGTGGACAGCATTTTCTGCTTCACGCCGAAGGGCGACCTGATGACGCTGCCGATCGGCGCGACCGCGCTCGACTTCGCATACGAAATCCATTCGAACATAGGCAACCACTGCGTCGGGGCGAAGGTCAACAAGATAATCAAGAACATAAGGACGCCCCTGAACACCGGCGACGAGGTCGAGATACTGACCTCGAAGAACCAGAATCCCTCGCCGGAATGGGAGCGTTTCGTGGTGACGGCGAAGGCCAAATCCTCCATCCGCCACTACTTGAAGCAGCAGAAGAAGTCGCAGATAATACTGTACGGCAAGCAGCTTCTTCAGGCGGTGTTCGAAAACTATAAGAAGGACTTCCACGAGAAGGAGCTCTCGAAAATACTCGACAAGTACGGGGCCAGCGGACTTGACGACCTCTACCTGCTGGTGGGGACGAAGGAATACACGCCGGAACACGTGCTGTTCTCGATCTACCCGGAGCTCCGCGACGAGCACGGGCGCCAATCGTCGTTCAACATCGACGACTACCTGTCCTCGGTGGTCAAAAACGGCGTCAAGAAGGAGCACGACGCCGGCGGGGTGCTGTCCAACATACCGATACATTTCGCGAAATGCTGCTATCCGGTGCCCGGCGACGAGATCGTCGGCATAATCCACACCGGCATGGGATTTACGATCCACAGGAAGGACTGCAAGTCCCTGAAGAGGTACGAGTACGAGCCGGAGCGCGTATTGAGCCTGACCTGGAACGACTATACAGCGTTCAGGAATTCCGCGTTCCAGACGAAGCTTTCGATACTTGCGACGCACAAGCCGGGCGCTCTGAACGAGATAACCGCCGTGATAGCGAAGGCGGACGCCCGCATCGACGACATAAAGGTGACCAGCAAGACCAGCGACTACATCGAGTTCTTCGTGGTGGTGGAGGTGAAAGACATAGACCACCTGAACGGCATAATAAACAACCTGAAGGGCATCAAGGTCATCAACACGGTATTGAAATACGAGGAATGAATGCTGACCCATCTATTGATTAGGAATTTCATACTCATCGACAGCCTTCAGCTGTCCTTCGGGCACAAGCTGACCGTTCTGACCGGCGAAACCGGCGCGGGGAAATCGATACTGCTTGACGCGGTTTCCTTCGCGCTCGGCGCGCGGGCGGACACGGCGCAGGTTACGAACGGCTCGGGCGCGACCTCCGTCGCCGCGACATTCGAGCTGAAGAAGGGGCACCCCGCCCTGTCCCTGTTGGTCGAAAACGGGATACTGGACGAAAGGAGCCTTGCCGCCGGAGGCGAGGTGATCGTGCGCCGGACGTTGGATGCCGCCGGCAAAAGCAGGATCTTCATAAACGACGTTCCGGTGTCGAGCGCGCTTGCGAAATCCGCCGGCGACCTGCTGGTCGAAATCCACGGGCAGTTCGACAATCTCAGCCTCCTGAACCCCGCGACGCACATGGGCATACTCGACGCGTTCGGCCGCCTCGGCCCGCTCGTCGAAAAAACCAGGTCCGCCTATGCGCTGTGGCAGGAGAAAAAGGCCGCCCGCATGAAGGCCGAGGAGGAGTTCAAGAAGGCGAAGGACGACGAGGATTACCTGAAGCACAGCCTCGGCGAGCTCGCCAAGCTCGACCCGAAGAAGGGCGAGGAGGAGGAGCTTGGCGCCAAGCGCCGCCTGCTCATGAATTCGGAAAAGACGATCACGAACATAAAGGACGCCGGCGCCTGGCTTGCGAAATACGGCGGCGAGCCCGAAAAGTTCATCGCGGAGGCCGCGCGTACGCTCGACCGCATTCCCGAGGATGCGAAGGGCGACTCCGTAAGGGCGATTGTGGACGGGCTGCATGCGGCGGCCTCCGGCCTTGCCGACGCGTACGAGCGCATATCGCAGATTCTGGCCGACGGCTCGTTCGACGCCGCGGCGCTGGAAGAAACCGAGGAGCGGCTGTTTGCGATAAAGGAGCTGGCGAGGAAGCACCGCGTCGCGCCCGACGAGCTGCCCGCCTTCCTCGGGCGCCTCCGGCAGATGGTCGAAGGCATAGACAATTCCGACGCGCTGCTAAGCGAAAGGAAGGAGGAGGAGGACGCGGCGAGGAACGCCTATCTCGAAACAGCGCGTAAGCTGTCGTCCGAGCGCAGGAAGCATGCGGCGATACTGGGCGGAAAGGTGCTTGCCGAACTCGCCCCGCTGAAGCTCGACAAGGCGACTTTCGAGGTGGAGGTCGGGGAGGCGGACGACGAGAAATCGTTCTCGCCCTCCGGCATAAACTCCGTCTGCTTCGCGGGCGCGACGAACGCCGGAGGGAAAAGGGGGAATCTTGCGAAGATAGCCTCCGGCGGCGAGCTCGCCCGCTTCACGCTCGCGATCAAGGTCGTGATTCTGGACGGCAACTCCGCATCCACCATGATATTCGACGAGGTCGACACCGGCATATCGGGCGCGACTGCGGCGGCGGTGGGCGAGCGCTTAGCGCGCCTGGGCGCGGGGATACAGACGCTCGTCGTAACGCATTCGCCGCAGGTCGCCTCGTTCGGCAACCACCACCTGAAGGTTTCGAAATTCTACGACGAGGAAAAATCGCGCACGGTCACGACCGTGGACCAGCTGACCGAGCAGCAGCGCGTGGGCGAAATCGCGCGCATAATCTCGGGCGATAGGATAACCGGCGAGGCCATCGCCGCGGCGGGCAAGCTGCTCGCGACATCATCACAGGCATACGGAGGAAAAATGCGCAGAGAATTCACATCGAAAATCAACGGCGACTACGGCATGACGGTCTTGGGCGTGGCGGAGGGCGGCGGGCTCTCCAGCACGGCCGCGAAACTCGACAGGGTCGGCGCGGGGATAATCTCGCGCGGGATCGCGAACTCCGGCTTCAAGGGAGGCCTCGGCGAAACGCTCTGCATCCATTCGCAGAAAGTCATGCTGGCCGGCTTAGGTGCGGAAAAGGACCTCGACGCGGAAAAGCTGAAGCGCCTCGGCGGCGCGATCGGCACGGCCATTGAAAAGGAGCGTATAAAGGAGGCCTTCCTGATAATCGACGGCATGGGGGATTCCGACTATTTCCACATCGCGAAGGGCGCGGTATTGAAGACTTACAAATTCGACAAGTACGTCACGAAGAAAAAGGAAACTCCGGTCGTCTTGCTAAGCATCCACTCCCAGAATCCGCAGAAATCGGAGAAGGATTTCGCGCCTGTCCGCGCCGAGATCGACGCTACCGTCGCCGTGCGCGATTTTGCGAACGAGCCCTCGAACGTGCTGACCGTCGCCGCGTTCGCCGACGAGGTTAGGAAGCTGAAGAAGCTCGGGCTCGACGTCGACATAGTGGACGAGAGGCGGCTTAGGAAGATGGGCGCGAACCTGATTCTAGCCGTCGGCTCCGGTTCCAAATTCCCGCCCTGCATCGCAACCGTAAGGTATGCGGGAAACAAGCGTTCTAAATCGACCGACCTCGCGCTGGTCGGAAAGGGGATATGCTTCGATTCCGGCGGCATTTCCATAAAGCCTTCGGCCGGGATGGACTTGATGAAGGCCGACATGGCCGGCGCCGCGGTCGTCTTCGCCGCGATGAGGATGATTGCCGCGACGCGTCCCGCCGCGAACGTCGTGGGCGTGCTGGGGCTGGCCGAAAACATGCCGGACGGCGGCGCGTACAAGCCGGGCGACATAGTGAAGTCGCTCTCCGGGCAGACGGTCGAAATCCTCAACACCGACGCGGAGGGGCGCCTAGTCCTCGCCGACTGCATAACCTACGCCGTCAGGCAATTCAAGCCGCGCGAAATAATCGACTTTGCGACACTGACCGGCGCGGTGATAATCGCTCTGGGCGAGCACAAGGCCGGGCTGTTCTCCAACTCGGACAAGCTCGCCGGAAGCATATTCAAGGCCGGCGAGGCGAGCGGCGATGAAGTGTGGCGCCTGCCCCTGGG
>JAISNH010000101.1 GCA_031276335.1 Rickettsiales bacterium | reverse complement strand
TGCCCGGCAATGCGCCGGAAGGAAAGGCGCGGCCGTCCTCCGGGCTCGACGAATACCAGCTGGGCGCGGTGGAAAGCACCGCCCGCCAGCTTTTGATTGTCGCAGGCCCGGGTTCGGGCAAGACGGCCGTGCTTACCAGCCGCATTTCCCATTTTGTTTCCAAAAACATCGTCCCGGCGGAAAACTGCCTTGCCATAACATTCACCCGGCGCGCGGCCGAAGAAATGCGCCGCAGGCTGGAACGCGGCGTGAATATCCACACTTTCCACTCCTTATGCTTTTCGATTTTGAAGGAGAATTGCCGAATGGCTGGACTGGAGCCCGATTTCAAGGTTGCAAGCGAGCCGGAGGACGGAGCGCTCGGCTTCGACGAACTGATCATCCGCACTATAAAGCTGCTTGGCGAAAACCCCGCAATAGCCAACTCGTATCGGGAGCGGTTCAAATATGTTTCGGTCGATGAATACCAGGACATCGACGAAAAGCAGTACGAGCTGATCCGTCTGCTGGCGCCGGCGGACGGATACCTGTGCGCGATAGGCGACCCGCACCAGGCGATTTACGGATTCCGGGGCGGAAATCCGAAATTCTTCCAAAACTTCGCGCAGGATTATCCCGGGGCGCAGGTGCTCGGCCTGAAAAACAACTATCGCTCCACGGGAACCATAGTCGAGGCGTCGAACCAGGTTATAGATTCCTACGGCATCGCGGCGGCCTTCGACATGCCGCACGAAAAAATCGCGATCCACCACGCCCCTACGGAAAAAGCCGAGGCGGAGTTCGTGGTAAAGACAATAGAGAAGCTGATCGGCGGGCACAGCTTCTATTCCATCGACACCGACAGGGCCTCCGGCGAAGACGGCGGGCTTTCCTTCTCCGACTTCGCGGTTTTATACCGGGCCTCGTCGCAGCTGGAGCCGCTGGCAGAGGCGCTGGGGCGCTCCGGCATGCCTTTCGCAAGGTTGTCCGACGGCCTGCTTTGCGAGAACAAGGATGTTAAAAAGTGGCTCCGCCAATTGATCGCCGGCGAACCGGTCGCGCGCCAGATCGGCAAATTCGGCGGAGAGGAGCATATCCGGCAATACCTGTCCAACCTTGCGCAGATACATGCGGACAGGGAGGAATTCGTCCGCGAATTATCCCTCCTG
The DNA here is from genome assembly GCA_031276335.1 of Rickettsiales bacterium. Classification (GTDB taxonomy): domain Bacteria; phylum Pseudomonadota; class Alphaproteobacteria; order Rs-D84; family CACZYB01; genus JAISNH01. The sequence continues at coordinate 8,322 of JAISNH010000101.1, read as the reverse complement.
TCCGAAATAGACATGCTCGACAAGCGGGCGGACAGGATCGCGCTGATGACATTGCACGCCTCGAAGGGGCTGGAGTTCGAATGCGTCTTCATCGTCGGCCTGGAGGACGGCCTGCTGCCTTTCCACCGCGCGGAAGACATAGAGGAGGAGCGGCGCCTGCTGTACGTCGGAATGACGCGGGCGCGGAGGAGGCTGTTCCTGAGCCGCGCAATCAAAAGAAAGCGCTACGGGGAATATAAGAATCCGGCGCCCTCGCCGTTCCTGGAAAAAATAGAGCATGACCTGCTGGTTTCAAGCAAATACGAAAGGACATTCCGGGAAAAAGACGGCGGCGGACAGCTTTCCTTGCTGTGAAATGCAACCGCCACGCCACTCATGTCATACCCTTTCTTTGGACAGATAGTTTGACGGTATGTTCGCGATATTTTCATTTATCGGGGCCAAGGGTTTGCGTTCCAAGGAGGACTGTTTGCGATTGGCAGGCATGCCTACCATAATGCCCGCCCATCCTTTTTTCATGAATTCGCGGATATTCGGATGACTTGCGCCATCGGGATTGGACAAGACCTCCGCATAATGCTCGCAGAACAATTTCAAAGTTTCTTCTTTCGACAGCTTGTTCATCGACGCAAAGCTGAATACTTTTTCCGAGCCTTGGTTTTCTTTCGGCTTATTGTACAGTTCGCCGTTTCGGAATCCCCGCGGAGTGAAATAGTAGTTTTCGTCTATGTAGGCTAGAACATCGGAAAATTTTTCGAATTCAGGCAAGATGGAAGGCGGGGGCTGTCTGTCTTTGATATTCATTTGCGTCCTTTCTTTGCATTTTCCCCTCGGGTAAATAATTGCATGCTGAAATAAAAAAATCAAGCTTTAATCTGTAAGGCTTTGGATATCGTTCTTTCTTCGTTGGTTGGAAATAAATCCATGAAGCTGCCCCTGTGTTTGGTGGAGATGATGGGGATCGAACCCACGACCTCATGATTGCGAACCATGCGCTCTCCCAGCTGAGCTACATCCCCAAAAACAAACCCGCAAAAATCCGTCCGCCGGCGCGGCGAATCTTTACCCGTATTCTTCGGCCGAAAGCATCCTGCGCAGGAAGGAGGCTTTTGGACGAACGTGGTGGGAACAGATGGACTCGAACCAACGACCGACCCGTTATGAGCGGGTAGCTCTAACCAACTGAGCTATGTTCCCAAACCGGCGCCATTCTACAATACAAAAAACTGCCCGTCAAGATTTTTGAGGCCGTGGCTTGCGCCTACTTCATCAGCGCGTAGATCTTTTCGACATCGGCGACGGAAAGGCGCGTGAAACCGCCTATCGCGCCCCCTGCCGCGCGCCGGTTGCCTAGCATGACATTCGCGGCCAGGCGCGGAATGTCCTCCTCGCGCCCGCCAAGCTCCGCAAACGTCGTAGGCAGCCCCAGCGAGCGCCAGAAGGCTTTGAGCGCATCAACGCCTTCAAGGGCTACGTCGGCCGGATCCCTGCCGTCGCCGGAAATTCCGAACACCGTGCCCGCCAGACGGACGAAGCGCGCCGCATCGTGCCCAAGCACATACTTCATCCACGCGGGGAATACGACGGCCAGCCCGGCCCCATGCGCGATTCCATACATCGCGGACATTTCGTGCTCTATGGAATGGCTGGCCCAATCCTGGGCGCGCCCCACGCCGACGGCGTTGTTGTGCGCCAGCATCCCCGCCCACATTATATTGGCCTGGGCATCGTAATCGGCCGGATTGGCGACGGCCTTCGGCAGTTCCGAAACAAGGGACAGCAGCAGCCCTTCGCAAAGCCGGTCCGTAGTTTCGACGCCCTTTGTATTCGTGAAATACCGTTCGAAGACATGCGCCATTATGTCCGCCCCTCCGCATGCGACTTGGTACGGGGAAAGGGTCGCGGTAAGCTCTGGATTCATAATCGAGAATTTCGGACGGAGCGCGTCGCTTCCGGTGCTGCGCTTCAGCCCGTCGCGGGTAATCACGCTGTTGCCGGAGCCTTCGCTGCCGGCCGCAGCTATGGTCAGAACCGCGCCAAGCGGAAGTGCGCCCCCGATTTCGCGCGCGCCGGTGTAAAAATCCCAGAAATCGCCGTCCGCCAAGGCGCCGAGGGCAATCGCCTTCGCGCTGTCTATCACGCTGCCGCCGCCGACCGCGAGGATGAAATCGACGTTTTCGCCTCGCGCAAGCCTTATGCCTTCATATACCAGCTCGGAACGGGGATTCGGCTGGACGCCGCCAAGCTCGACGAACGGCAGCGATGCCGCGAGAAGCGATTCCTTCACCCTGTCCAGTAGGCCGGAGCGCACGACCGATCCGCCGCCGTAATGAAGCAGTACCTTCCGCGCGCCGAACTGCCGCGCGTACTTTCCGGCCTCGCGCTCGCGCCCGTGCCCGAAGGCGAAATAAGTCGGGCTGTAAAAATCGAAATTCTCCATCTTTTCCTCCTTTGTCTTAAAGCTATAGCTTGATCTTGACCCACATGAACATGACGTTTCCGAATTCCCGCCATCCCGGCACGTACACCGCCTCGACGAAGACGTTCTTGTATCCCATGTTCAGCATAGGCAGGGGTATGGGTATCGGGACATAGTTGTATTCGTGCCGCATCTGCGCGCTGATTACGAATCCGTATCCGAAATGCAGGGAGCGGGAAAAAAGCCACAGGTTGTCCGTCCGCGCGTATCCCCACGCCCCCTGCGTGTAATAATTCGAATCTTTGAACACCGTCATGTGCAGGGAATGCTCGACGTCGCCCTTCACCTTCGTAAGTCCGAAGCCGGCGCCCACGGGTTCCTCGTTGTACCTGTTGTACTTGTGCGGTGGATAGGCGGCGCGGTTGTGCCACGTCCAGACCGGGATATAGGCATCGTAGCTGTCAGGGTTTTCCCAGGTATCCTCCACGTTGCCCCACCATGCGGAAAATATGTCCGGCATGCCGGCCGCCGCGGGACTGGCTGCGGATATGAACGACATGGCGAGGACAATTTTCTTCATAATTGAAATTATACTATACGGCAAAAGCTTTTTGCAATGGGGAATTGGACGCATTATCTCGATATCGGCCGGTGCGGCCACGCGGCGGCGCGCTTCCGCATTTCCCGTTCTAAATCGGAATCCAGCTTCATCAGGAATTTCAGATACTTCTCCTCGGTCATGGTATGGCGCCTTATCTGGCTGTCGACGTCCATAAGGAAAACGGACGGCCTGTATCTGGACGCAAGGTCGATCTGCATATTCTGCAAAAGCGGCCACAGCCGTTCCAGCGCATCGGCTTTCCTTTCCCTGCACGCCGCCAGCTCCGATCTGTAGAACGAGAATTCCTCCACGCGCTCCTTCATCTTGCCCGCATCATCGTAAAGGAACATGCGTGCGGCTTCGACGCTGCGTACGCCCCCTCCCTGGATGACGGCATTCCAGCGCCATATGTCCAAGCTAAGCGGCCGCAGGAACATGCCGCAGATATAGTCGAGTTTGGACTTCAGCCCCTCTATGTCGGTTTCGACGGCCTTCAGGGACTTTGCCGCGGAGTCCAGCTCGCTCGAAAACCCCTCCGTGAAGTACAGGAGGGTATCCAGCATGAACAATTGCTCGGTCCGCGGGGGAACATAGGAACAGCCGCGCTTCAGCAACCTTTCATACCGGACTATGTCCGGCGGAGGTTTGACATCTTTTGAATCATGGACAATCATTGGAACACCCATTGCAAGTTACAATGGAAGATAAGAATATCATAAAAAATTTATCTGTCAAGCAATTCGCACTGCGTGCGGCGCGGGCGGACATGCCAATTAAATGCTTGACTAAACGAAGGCAATCCCGTATACTCGCCCTGTTTTCCCAAGGTTCGAATACGAAAATGGGACTACGATAAACGGCGAGTCTTCGCTCTTTATCGTTTTTTGGTTTAATCGATGAAAGGAAATTGAATGTCTGTAAAAATCAGATTGTCGCGCAAGGGTGCGAAAAAGCGTCCGTTCCACCACATAGTCGTCGCCAACAGCAGGGATGCCCGCGACGGCAGCTTTATCGAAAAGGTGGGCACGTACGACCCCATGCTGCCGAAGGACGCGGACAACCGCGTGACCTTGGCCGCCGACCGCATCAAATACTGGCTGTCCCAGGGCGCGAAGCCGTCTGACCGCGTGGCGAGGTTTTTAAGCGAGGCTGGAATTACCGGAAAATACACGGCGAAGACGAACGCCGGCCAGCCGAAGAAATCGGCGCCGGGCGCAAAAGCCCAGGAACGTATGAAGGCGGAAGCCGAAAAGGCCAATGCCGCCGCAGAAGCGAAAAAGCAGGCCGAGGAAAAGGCGAAGGCCGACTTCGAGGCCGCGAACGCCGCCCCAGCCGAGCCCGCCGCAGAAGAGGCCGCTCCGGACGCTCCGGCTGCCGAGGCCGCGCCTGCCCCCGAAGCTCCGCAGGCCTAGCCCGCATACAGGCATGCATTGAAGACAGGAATGACGGCCAACGATAAAATACTTGTCGGCAGGATAGCCGGCGCGCGCGGAATAAAGGGCGACGTGAAGATAAGGACGTTCACCGAGGATCCGGCCTCTGTCTGCGGATACGCCCCGATAACCGATGCCGGCGGACGCGTGTTCGAACTGGCCTACCGTTGTCCGGCGGGCGCCCCAGGTACGATAGTCGCCTCGATAGCCGGCGTTTCGACGCGCACGGAGGCGGAAAGGCTGAAGGGCGTCGATCTGTACGCGCCGCGCCGCGCAATCGCGGCCGGGGGCGGCGTGCTCGTTTCCGAACTCGTCGGGCTCCGGGTCGTCGATATGGACGGCGGGCAAATCGGAACGGTCGAAGGCATGCTGAACTTCGGGGCCGGCGACATAGTCGAAATAAGGATGCCCGGCAGGAAAAAGACCGCCCTGATACTATTTACAGGCGACGGCGTGCGCGAAACGGACGTGAAGAAAGGATATATGAAGATTGACACGGACTACCTCTTGGCGGATTAGCGTGCTGACGCTGTTTCCCGAAGTGTTCGGCGCGCTCCGGCACTCGGTCGTCGGCCGCGCGATAGAAACCGGGCGGGTGGTATTGAACATAGTGAACATCCGCGATTTTGCATCCGACAGCTACAAGACGGTCGACGACGCCCCGTACGGCGGGGGCGCGGGGCAGCTGTTGAAGCCGGACGTGCTGGGACGCGCGATTGATTCCGTGTACGACCGCGCGAACCCGAAGGGGCCGATATTCTACCTGTCCCCGAGGGGGGAGCGGTTTTCCCAGGCGCTGGCGGAAAGCCTTGGCCGAGAAGCCGAAACCACATTCATCTGCGGCCATTACGAAGGCATAGACGAGCGTATAATCGAGTACTACGGCGTGCGCGAGCTCTCGCTCGGCGACTTCGTGACATCGGGCGGCGAAACGCCCCTACTCCCCGTAATCGACGCGGCGGCGCGCCTGATTCCCGGGGTGCTCGGATCGGAAGGAAGCCTGAAGGACGAAAGCTTCAGCCGGTCGCTGTCCGGCCTTCTCGAATATCCGCAATACACTCGTCCGGAGGTTTGGAACGGGCTTTCCGTACCCGAAGTCCTGATATCCGGGCATCACAAGAACATCGAGGCCTGGCGGCGCGAACAGTCGCTGAAAACGACAGCTTCGTCGCGCCCTGACCTCCTAACCAAAGACAGACCAAATGAAATACTACGTGACGATAGAGGAAATAGAGGGAATAAACGCGATAGTCATCCGCTCCGATAGCAAGAGCAGCGTGAAGGACGGGATAGCGGACATGTGCGGCGTGCTTGAGCATGGAAGTGCCGGCCTGCCGGTAATCAGCATAAGCGGCAGCCGCATAACCGCGATAATGTCCATAAACAGGATATTGGCCACGACGGCGAAAAACCGTTAAACAAAAGGCTTGAAAATCAAAAAGAATAAGGTAAAATAGGCCGCACAAAGAAAGGTACTGAAATGAACTTGCTGAAACTGATTGAAAAGAAAACCGCAGACAGGATGAGCGCGCACAAGATACCCGCGTTCAAGGCCGGCGACACCGTGAAGGTATCGACGAAGGTCATCGAGGGCAAGGATGCCAAGACCGGCAAGATAAACGAGCGCATCCAGATGTTCGAGGGCGTGTGCATATCGCGCAAGAACGCCGGGATAAACTCCGCCTTCACCGTGCGCAAAATCTCGTTCGGCGAGGGCGTCGAGAAGGTATTCCCCCTCTACTCCCCGAACGTCGCGAAAATCGAGCTGGTGAAGCACGGCAAGGTGCGCAGGTCGAAGCTGTATTACCTCAGGAGCCTGTTCGGAAAGAAAGCGCGCATATCCGAGGATCTGGCCGGCGCCGCGAAGGCGCGCGAGGCCGACCGGGAAGAGCAGGCCGCCGCGAAGAACGCCGCGAAATAAATTAAACCCACCGGGGGCCTTATGAAAGATTTTGGAGAAGGCGTGCAGAAGGCGTATAAGGGGGCTTGGAAAGGCCTTTCCAAATTCTTCGCCTTTTTCTCCAAAGACAAGAACCCGCTTGAAACGATCGTCGGCTTCGCGATATTGTTCATCGCGCTCTACTTTCTGATCTGGGGCGTCTTGGTCGCGCGGACGAACACGATTTCCGGATACACCCTGATCACGAACTTCGCCTCGACCGGCGGCCTGTCCCGCGGCGCCGACGTGTCCGTCAACGGAGTGAAGGTCGGCTCGGTCGTGGAAACCCGCCTGAACCCGGACGACTATACCGTCGACATCGTAATGTCGATAGAGGAAAAATACAGATTCCCGCGCGACACCGTCGCCAAGATAACGACCTACGGCATAATCGGCGACAAATATGTGAAGCTTGAAATCGGCAGCGCGTCCGAGTTGGCGGGCAAGGGCGAAAAGCTGAAATCCATGCCGTTCAAATCGCTGGAGGAAATCATCGGCGAAATGATATTCAAGGAGTGACATGCTGAAACCGGAGCTTTCGATTGCGATGCTTGCCGTGGCCTTTCCGGCCTTCGCCTTCACGAACATACCGGCGAATACGGCCGTAGTCCGCGCCCTCAACAAGCAGACGGGACGCACGAAGGACATCGAAATCCCGGTCGGGACGGAGCAGATTTTCGAAAACGTCTCCATCGCCATGAAGTCGTGCTTCACGCGGCCGGAGGACGAGGTGCCGGAAAACACCGCGTTCATGCAGATTTTCGAAACCGGAGCGAATTTCAAGGAGGAGATGGGCACCGCGAAAAAGGGCGCCTCGGTCTTTTCAGGATGGATGTACTCGTCCTCGCCCAGCCTGAACGCGATGGAGCATCCGAATTACGACATATGGCTCCTGGAGTGCAGGGACGACCCGCGGCGGCCGAAGATAGCCATGCCCGAACCCGCGGCGCCGGCGGAATAATTTTCCGCAATGCGATTTTTGGGGGATTGCTTTCTAATACTTGTAGCCAATTAATGCCAAGCTGACGAACAGCAGCGCAAGCATGGCGCATACGATTATGTCGACCACGAACGCGTCGGATACGAAATACGCGGCGATAAACAGTATTATCTCCAGCCAGCAGAATATTTTGGAAAGTTTGTCGACCATAGTTCGCCTGTAATTCCGGTTTACGCATACAGCGGCGGAATCGCCGGAAGCGTCTTACCCTCCAGCCATTCGAGGAACGCGCCGCCCGCGGTCGAAACGTAGGTGAAGCCGTCCGCGGCACCCGCATGGTTCAGCGCGGACACGGTGTCGCCGCCGCCCGCGACGGAAACAAGCCTCCCCTCGCGCGTCAGCCTAGCGATATGCCTGGCCAGCGCGTTGGTGCCGGCGTCGAACGGGGGCGTTTCGAACACGCCGACCGGCCCGTTCATAAGGACGGTCTTCATCTCGTCGATCTTTGCCTCGAACAGCCTTATGCTTTCGGGGCCTATATCCAATATCTTGTCGTCGCGGCCGGCCGTGTCGACTGGCAACATAAGGGCGCAGCCGTTCCGCTCCGCCGCCGCCATGATTTTTCTAGCGGCATCCGCCATGTCCGGCTCGGCCATCGAATCCCCTATGTCGTATCCGGTGGCAAGCAGGAACGTGTTCGCCATCGCCCCGCCGACTATCATCGCGTCGACCTTGCCCGTGATGTTTTCAAGGACGGAGATCTTGGTCGACACCTTCGCCCCGGCGACCAGCGCCATCGCCGGACGCTTCGGGTCTTCCAGCGCGGCGGACAGGGCGCCTATCTCCTCCTGCATCAGGAATCCGGCATAGCTCGGGATGAAATGGGTGATGCCCTCGGTCGAGGCGTGTGCGCGGTGGGCGGTCGAAAACGCGTCATCGACGTATATGTCGCCGAGTGCGGCCAGCTTTTTCGAAAACGCCGGATCGTTT
>JAISNH010000096.1 GCA_031276335.1 Rickettsiales bacterium | reverse complement strand
AGACAAGACCTCTATATACGGCCGCGAGAACAATTGGGTCGGAAAGGTCGTGTTCGACGCGCCGTACAACACCGCAGGCGTATTCGATTTCTACATCAGCGAAATGCCGAAGTTCGGCTGGAACGAAATCACATCCGTGCGAGGCGGAACCCCGGTCATGACCTTCCTGCGCGACAGCCGTGTTGCCCTGATACAGCTGAATTCCGGATTCATGAGCAGCGGCACTACGGTAACCCTTACCATGTCGCCGGCGCCAGCCACCATAAAAATAAAAGACGGCAGCGAGGCGAAGGTTGAAACACCCGCGGCAGAACCGCCCCCTCCGGCGCCGAAGCAGCCCACGCAGCAGCCCATGCGCCAGATGATGGGACAGCCGAACGTCGGCGTCGCCCCGATGAGCGCATCCCAGCAATTCCAGGCACCGGAGCCCTCGAAACAAGCTCCTGGCGGACTCGGCCTTGGCGCGGCGTCGAATTTGAACTACCCTTCCAATTCACGCGGCGTGGGAAACCCGGCGTTTTAACAATAAAAAGGAGCTATAATGAAGAAAACGGCATTATTGATGTCGGCTGTGCTTTTGCTGACGGCTTGCGCAACCGAAGACCCGTACACGGGTGAAAAAAGAACCAACAAGACAAGCATAGGCGCCGGCCTTGGCGCGCTTGCCGGCGGAGTAATCGGAGCCGCGACCAGCGGTTCGAAGGATCGCGGCAAACACGCTCTTACCGGAGCGCTTGCGGGCGCGGCGATCGGCGGCGGACTCGGATATTATATGGACGAGCAGGACAAGATATTGCGCCGGGAGCTGCAGGGCACCGGCGTAAGCGTCGCCAAAGTCGGCGATCAGATAATACTGAACATGCCGGGCAACATAACGTTCAAGACCGGTTCGGCCGACCTGTCCCAGAGCTTCTTTGAAGTCTTGGATTCAGTCGCGAAAGTCATGAACAAGTATGACAAGACGAAAATCGAAGTTTCCGGACACACCGACAACACCGGAAGCCGCGCGGGTAATATGACCCTGTCGTACCAGCGCGCGACCGCGGTTGCGAAATATCTGCAGAGCCAGAAGGTAAAGGCCTCGCGCTTTGCCACGGAAGGCTATGGTCCTGACTATCCCGTCGCCTCGAACGCGAACGCGGCCGGGCGCGAGCAGAACCGCCGCGTGGAGATAAAGCTGCTGCCGGCGTAATAGCCGCGCGCCGTTTATCCATGCGGGCACGAATGCGAGGGGCGGTAAACCGTCCCTTTGCCTTCATCTAAATATCTATTGACAGTAATGATATTTTGTATATAATTATATCGTCATAGCCAAGGTATTACGAATGAGCACAATAAAAAATGAAGATGTTTCCTTACAGGATCTATTGAACCGCGGACTTACGGCAGGGCAGGACAGATACCTTGCCTATCTGCTGTCTATCTGCCACGGGGAATCGGAAGCGGCGCTGAAATTAGACCTGTCCTACAGGATTATAGAAGTATCCGACAACCGGAGTAAAAAATACCGCGTCGGCTCGGACAAAGGCCATACGTTCGAATGGTACCAGAACGCCGTCAGCATACTGCACGGAAATATGGGGCCGTTCATAACCGCCGCCCAAATCCAGCTTGACAACAAAAATGCGGTCATAAACGTCGTTCCGAAGAAACGGAAGTCCTCGGCCGAAATCATGTTTTCCATATGCCTGGAATTCAAAAATTTAACGCCGGTTATGTGAACGGGATGAAAATGAAAACTGTGCGTTACGACGCGTCCTTCCTTTCGTTCAACAAAAAATATTTCCCGAAAGTTTCAGATATATTCGCCGTCGGGCGTCTATAAAAATTCTTGCAATGTATCCGCAGCGACTTTATAATTCCTTGGCTTATAAACAACAAAAGGAGAAAGCAAATGACAGCAATAGTCGATATATTCGCAAGAGAAATTCTTGATTCACGCGGAACGCCGACGGTAGAGGTGGACGTACTTTTAGAATCCGGCGCCTTCGGCCGCGCGGCGGTGCCATCCGGCGCCTCGACAGGATCGTACGAAGCGGTCGAGCTCCGCGACGGCGACAAGAAGCGCTATCTTGGCAAGGGGGTATCGAAGGCGGTTGAAAACGTCAATACGGCCATCGCGGACGCTATCATCGGCATGGAGGCCGAAAACCAGCAGGAAATCGATGCGGCAATGCTGAAGCTGGACGGCACGGACAACAAGGGCAAGCTAGGCGCGAACGCAATACTAGGCGTTTCGCTTGCAGTTGCGAAGGCGGCGGCGGAAGAATCCGGCCTGTCGCTTTTCCAATATGTCGGCGGAGCTTTCGCCCACGTCCTGCCAGTCCCGATGATGAACATCCTGAACGGCGGAAAGCATGCGGACAATCCCATAGACATCCAGGAGTTCATGATCGCCCCCGTCGGCGCGCTGAACGTGAGGGAGGCCATACGCATGGGCTCCGAGATATTCCAAAACCTGAAAAAGATACTGAAGGACGCCGGATTGAACACCAACGTCGGCGACGAGGGCGGATTCGCGCCCGACATAAAGTCCGCGGACGAAGCGCTCGCATACATCGTGAAGGCGATCGAGGCCGCCGGATACAAGCCGGGCGACGATGTCTATATCGCGCTTGATGCCGCCAGCTCGGAATTCTACAAGGACGGCAAGTATGTCATGGAAGGCGAGGGCAAAACCTTCAGCAGCGCCGAAATCGTGAAATACTACGAGGGACTCGTGAAAAAATATCCGATTTTTTCTATCGAGGACGGAATGGCGGAGGACGATTGGGTAGGCTGGCGTCTGATGACCGACGCACTAGGCTCGAAGATCCAGATCGTCGGCGTCGACCTGTTCGTCACGAACATCAACCGCCTGAAGGAAGGAA
>JAISNH010000086.1 GCA_031276335.1 Rickettsiales bacterium | reverse complement strand
TTTGCCTGAAGGGCGAGGGCGAACACGCCGGCAAGGTATGGAAATGTGGAGCTTGAACCGCCGAGCCTTTCATACACATATCCGCCCTTGTAGAACGGCGTCGTCTTGCCGTCGGTCGGGACGAGAAAGTCCTTTCCCCGGACCAGATTGCGCGGCGGCGGCCGAGGATTGCTTATGTCGAAGGGGTTGTATGCTATGCCGGTCATTTTCATATCGTAAAATCCGCCTATGACCATTATGCCCTCGTCCTCCGCCTTATGGAAAAGCGCATCCCGTTCGTCCGCATGCAGATCCTCCGGCGTTCCCCAGCTGCATGAAAGGAAGCGGATTTTCCTATCTTCCGACAGCGTCCCGTTCAGCCGTATAATATCCGCGATCGCCCGGTTGCGGCTGGCGCTGTCGGTTGTTTTCCTGCCTTTGTCGAGCAGTTTTGATTCCGCGGCGAAGTAATATACCTTCGCATCCGGCGCGACCCCGGTGGTTTTGCCCATCGCGTTTCCGACGACGAGGCTGCCGTGGTAATCCGGGCCCGATCCCGCCCAGGAATTACCGATCTGTCCGTAATACGCGATGCTGTCCCTGTAATCCGGATGCTCCCGGTTCAGGCGGGCGTCGATAATCGCAATCGATACGCCCCTGCCGGTTATGCCTTTCTTATGCAGTTCGGCAACGCCGAGCGAGGGCGCCTTCGCCTCCTCGAGAATCTTTCGCGGGTCGAAGCCTTCCGGCATTCTGCCGGGCGCGGGCCATATGACATTGTCCGTCCAGCCCTTGACCGGGATTCGATCGAACGCCTCATACGCCTTGGACATCAACGCCTTTAGATCCCCGCCATTCCTGTTGAAATCTCTGAAATCCTCCATAACTTCCAGCTGGAGCTGGGGCGTAGATGAAAACCAATCCTTTTTATCCCTCAAATCGAGCCCGGACAAGTCTGCGTCGTCTATGCGGGACATATTTAAGAGCATGCTTATATCCGAGATTTTATGCATGATCCTTCCTACACGAGCTTCATCGCCGCGAATCCGGCGATTATGAATACGCACACTATGGCCGTGATTTTGCCCAGGTGCTTCTCGATGAAGGCGTTCGCCCTCTCGCCGTACCTGTGCAGCAGCCACGCGATGAGGTAGTACCTGAGCGCGCGGGCGACGAGCGAGGCGACTATGAACATCCATAAGTCCATCTTCACGAATCCGCTCGCTATCGTTATCACCTTGTACGGAAGCGGCGTGAACCCGCCGGCAAAAACTATTACGGAACCCCATTCGCGGTAAAGCCCGGCGAACCTTTCGAACGTCGCGGTGTAGCCCATGGTTTCCAAAATCCAGATGCCGACCGAATCGAACAGGCACGCCCCTATGTAGTAGCCCAAAAGCCCGCCCAGGACGTTGACCCCCAGCGATACCGTCGAAATCGCGAACGCCCGCCGTGGCCTCGCCAGGATCATCGGTATCATCACGACCTCGGTCGGCAGCGGAAACACCGTGCTTTCGAAGAACGCGACGAAGACAAGCGCGGCCGCCGCGTACCTGGTGCGGCTCAGGCGAAGCACGTATTCGTAGAGTTTCCTAAGCAGTTTCAACATAACTAGGCATTTTACCACGCCGCGTCCGCCCGGACAAGAAAAAACTTGCATACCGCCCGGATATGCGCTATCTTCTGATATATGAAACGGGAGGAAATATGAGAAAGACAATAGCCATGATTTTCGCGATGCTAATATCGGGCTGCGGCTCCATACACGACACCGATCCCGTGGGCGTCGGCTATGACGCCAACGAGCTGAAGCTTTCGCCCTGCGCGTGCATACAAGTCGAAACGAAGCCAGGGCTGCCCGAATGGTTCATAGAAGCGACGATCTGAAGAACGGACCCGGGGACGGCGTTCCCGTATATCCGTTTCTCGTGGACGTAGAAAGCCGGCCGGAGCGGAAGTACATTTACGGCGCGTACGCGCTGTCCCGCGCCGCGTTCGTATCCATCCTGGCATCGATACTCCTGTGCCTTTTCATCGTGTGGCGCGCGCACCAGTCGAAAAGCCGTCCCGGATTCATATACTGGGACGAGCTGGACACCCGGTTCAAGATCATGCCTTCGGCCCCGGACGCCCGCGACGTGGCGGGCAGCCGATTCCTCCGGCTTCACCCGGAGATCTACCTGGAGGAGTATTTCGTCCGCGAGTACATCCGGAACGCGTTCGAGATTTCGCTGCGTCTGGCTGAAAACGAAAACCGCTGGTGCGAATGCGCGGACAGCGGCGCGGGCAACCTGTTCGCCATGCCGGAAAAATCGTGCTTCGTGTGCCGCTTTTCCGACGCGAGGGTGTACGACAACTTCCGGCTTGTTAAAAAGGAATTCGAGCGCATGGCGGAATCGGGCACGTCGCGTTCGGTTTCCATACTGAAGCTGGAGCTTATCGACATCCAGTATCCGCCGGTCGGGCTGCCGCTGGCGAAGAGGCTTCTGGGCTTCAAGGAGCCCACGCAGTACAGGCATACCGAATACAGGGTCGATTTCCTGCTGGAGGACAGGCTTTACGGCGAGGTTTCCCGCGAGGTCATGACCGCCTATATCCGCGTAGTCGCGCCGGCCGGCGGCCTCGTGCATTACAAGGTGCTGGGCGCGAGCTACATGTTCCACCCGAAGGCAGACATGGCAATCGCGCGGCATATCCGCGAAACATCGGCGGGGGCAAAATGAGAAATACCGAAGCAACCTCCGGCATAGTCCTCGCGCTTTCTTCGGCCGCGGTTTCCGTGCTGCTCGTGGCCGCGCTGTTCATCGCCATTACGTTCAGCTCCGCTCTCGATTACAACAGCGTTTCGCCCATGGCCGTGCCGGTCGCGGCCGACACTTCGCGCACGGTTTCGGCGATTCCGGCAAATGCGCGCGCCTTCGGCGCGAAGCGGAAGGACGAGCTGATGAAGAAGCTGATTTCCGAATACATAGTCGCGCGGTACACCGTGAACGGATCGGAGCGCGAGATGCGGAGGACGTCCCTTTCCAACACGTCGCTTGTCGCGCTTGCCGGCACGAAGATAGACCCCCTCACCGGACAGGAAAGCTATTCCGCGGCCTATGCCCGCTTCGCGCTTTCCGCCGACGGCAGAAACCCCGGGCCGGAGATGGCGGAGATACTGAAGTACATGAGCGACGGGACGACGCGCTCGGTCGCGATACTGTCCGGGCCCCGGCTGTACGTCGAAAATGAAAACCGCTGGGTTACGGACGTGGAATTCATAATCCGGACCGCAGCCACGGCGCGATTGTCCGAGGCGAGGCGAGAAAGGTGGACCATACACATGGAGGTCGACGAGCTGGGCGAGTTCCTGCCGTCCGGCGCCGCGCGGTACGGCGCATCGGCGATTTTCGGGCTGAAGGTAAGGCGGCTCGACAAGCTGCGCTACGGAAATGCCGCCGCCGTTTTTCCTTGACCACCGCCGCGGCCTGCGGTATAATCGAAACATGACTGGAAATTCGTTCCGCATCGAAAGCATTTTTTCCGCGCGCTTCCGCGCGTGCTGTTGCCGCCGCTGTATCGGCTGAGGCCGACATACAGATATTCTGAGGCCGCCAGCCGGCTTCGTCCCCGAAATCCTACAGAGTAGAAACGGGTCCTCGAAAAAATCAACATGTGAAAAAGGAACGAAGATGAACTTTAAAAATATTATCAAAGACACCCTCGAAAAAAGCAAGACGAATTTTGAAAATACCCTCGTCATCATAAAAATACTGAAATCGTACGGGCTCAGACACGGGCGCCAGATCGAAACATATATCGGATACATCGACATCGCGTTTCGCGAGCTGGCGAATTCCGGCGGTCCGCGCGACGAAAAGGAGTGGCGCAGCTACACATTCCTGGTCACCGAGCGGCACAAGTACGCGGGCATGATCACGGCCCTCCATGACAGGTTTTCGCCGATCAGAGGCTAGGGGGCCGAAAAACCCCTTGGATTTGCCGGCGGTTCCGTATTATAATATGCTTATGATAAAGCCGCTTGCCATTTTCGCCGCCGCCTGCCTCGCCGCCTTTGCCGGAGCGAAGGCGAACGAGGTGCCCGAGGAGCTGATATACGACAGCTCGCAGTTCGCCTCGTGGCTTTCCGACTTCAAGGCCTTCGCGAGGAAGAGGCACAAGATAAGCCAGGCCACGCTTTCCGCCGCCTTCAGCGGAGTGAAGTTCCAGCAGAAGGTGATAGATGCCGACCGCCGCCAGCCGGAGTTCGTGAAACCTTTCTGGAGCTACTACGATTCCGCGCTGAAGCCGGAGCGGGTGGCCAACGGCAAGGTGAAGCTGGAGGAGCATGCGAAGCTGCTTGAGGCCGCGCACAGGAAGTACAACGTGCAGCCGCACGTCATCGTCGCGTTCTGGGGCATGGAGACGAACTACGGCGCCTATATGGGCGACCTGCCGGTCATAAGCTCGCTCGCAACTCTCGCATACGATCTGCGCCGGCGCGAATTCTTCACCGCGGAGCTGGTGGAGGCGCTGAAGATAATCGAGCGCGGGCACATGAAGCCGTCCGAGATGAAGGGAAGCTGGGCCGGCGCGTTCGGCAACTTCCAATTCCTGCCGTCCGTGTTCAA
The DNA here is from genome assembly GCA_031276335.1 of Rickettsiales bacterium. Classification (GTDB taxonomy): domain Bacteria; phylum Pseudomonadota; class Alphaproteobacteria; order Rs-D84; family CACZYB01; genus JAISNH01. The sequence goes on along the minus strand of JAISNH010000086.1, from coordinate 2,358 downwards.
CCGGCATGCGGTCGACGGCGACGGCGACGGGAAGATCGACATAGTGAAAAGCGTGCCCGACGCGGTCTTTTCGGCCGCGAACTACCTTTCCAAAATGGGGTGGAACGGGCGATACCGCTGGGGGCGGCCGGTGTCGTTTCCCGAGGGCGACCTCCGCGTGTGGGCCGAGGTCAATTCGAACGAGTGGAAGCCGCTTTCGCTTTTCCGCTCGCTCGGAGTGAAGTCGCACAACGGGCGCGAGCTGCCTGCGGCCGACATCCAGGCCAGCCTGGTCGCGCCGTCGGGCGCCGAGGGGCCCGTGTTCGTTACCTACGAGAACTTCAGGCGCATCATGCGCTGGAACGCCAGCACCAGCTACGCGCTCGCGGTCGGCCTCCTGTCGGATGCGATAGTCGCGAAAAGCATGGACGTGTTCGAGCGTCCCTCCGGATGGGACAAGGCCGCCGCGACAACCACCGCGCAGATAATGGAGATACAGGCCGCTTTGTCCCGGCTCGGCCTGTACGATGCGAAGGTCACCGGCCTGTACGGCAGAACCACGGCGAAGGCGATAAAGGACTACCAGTCCATGCTGCTTGCCGGGGACAAGAAAGTTTCGGGCGGCGGGGCGGTCGCGAAATACAAATCGGGCAAAGCGATAATTCCGGACGGGTATCCGTCGCTGGATCTGTACGATACGCTTGTGGCCAAGTAGCGGGTTTCTCCTCCTCTGCGGGTCAAGCCTTCACGGAATGGCGGAGGGCTAATGCTAATGGGCGAATATGTCCACGTCCTGCCAGCCGTCTATGTCGAGCTCGGCGCGCGCGGGCAGGAAGCCGAAGCATTCTTTTGCCAGCCGCAGCTTCCTTTCCTCCTTCAGCCTGCGTTCGAGCATATCCTTTATGCGGTGCAGGTAGACGACGTCGTTGGCCGCATACTCGATCTGCTTTTTCGTGAGTTCCGCCGCGGTCCAGTCGCTCGTCTGCTCGTCCTTGTTCAGCCTCACCTTGAAAAATTCCTCCACGAGATTCTTCAGCGAGTGCTTCTGTAGCGCGGGACGGGCGATGCGAGACGCGATTTTCGTGCAGAATATGTTTTCCATCCTGACGCCCAGGTATTTGCGAATCATCGCGACGTCGAAGCGCGCGAAGTGGAAAATCTTTAAGAGCCGCGGGTTTAAGAGTACCTTCTTCAGGTTCGGGCAGCGGTACGGCGGGTCGACCTTCACAATATGGACGGTGCCGCCGCCGTCGGTCATCTGCACCAGGCACAGCCTGCATTTTTCAAGCGACAGCCCGTCCGTTTCCGTGTCTATCCCGACCGCTTTTCCGAACCTCACGCCGCTTGGCAAATCGCCCTTCGAATATATTATCTTTTTCGACATCCGTCCCCCCTCTTGTTCCGTTTCGCATGCATTATAGCTCCGGGACGGGCGAATCACAAGCGAAACTATCGCGATTCTTACGGCGGAATCCCTCGCGTTTGCTTTTCCGCGAATAGAATCGATTCCAGGCGCCTGCATTTAATCCATTGAATTTATGATTTTTTTGCATTTCAGGATGCGAAGGCGGAGGCGGAATTGAATCCATGTCAATATGGAAAACTGTCAAGAAATAAAAAAAGTTTTTGATGTGGAAAAAAAAATAAGGCGGTCGTAATATCCTTTTCGTATCGAGAGATGGAGCGCGGCCACAAGGCCGGGCTTCACACGGAACCCCGGTTCCGTAGGAAGGAGCTTTTGATACAGGAAAAGGCGTACCAGGAGAGAAGGAGTCCAGAAGTGGATGAGTGGTATAAGATTCAAGCGACTGTTCAGAAAAGCATGGCAGCCAGCGCTTTCGGCACTTGGATAAGCCCGCTTTGTTTTGACAAGATTGACCTTGAAACGCTGTTCGTCACCGCTCCCACCCGCTTCATAGCCGACTGGGTCGGCCGGAATTTCTTCTCTCAGATACTCGAGGCCGCAAAGGCCGTGGTCCCGGGCGTGAAGGACGTCAAGATTTCCGTCGGCATAAAGGAGGCCCCCGCAAGGTTCGCGGCCCCCGTCATCGCCGAGGAGAAAAACAGGCTCCGCGCGCTCGAAAGCCCGGCCGGATCCAAAGTGCTAGACAAATACACCTTCGAGAATTTCGCCGAGGGAGCCTCGAACGCCCTTGCGGCCGCAAGCCTGAAGCGCATCCTTTCCGGCGGGGCCGTGGCGTTCAACCCCCTGCTCATCCATTCGCCGTCCGGCTTCGGCAAGACGCACCTTCTCTCCGCGTTTGCCAACGAGGCCGCTAAGGCGCAGCCCTCGAGGCGGCTCATCTACGTTCCGGCCGACCGCTTCATGTACTCGTTCGTAAAGGCGGTGCAGGAAAACGACACCCGCCGGTTCAAGGA
>JAISNH010000098.1 GCA_031276335.1 Rickettsiales bacterium | reverse complement strand
GGACATGATTTCCAGCACGCCGTCGCCGATCATTGTTTCCTTCTGCGAGATTTTCTTGAGTATGTTGAAGCGCAGGTTCTGGGTGTCGTAGGATGCGGGGCTTTCGACGCCCTCCTTCTCGGCCAGCTCGAGCAGGTATGCCGGGCTTTTTTCTCTCAGTTCTTTTATGTGCATTTAAGATTACCTTCCTTTTGGATTCGCTCTGGTATGTGAAGATTTTTGCCATGGACGACAAGGCTTTCGGGCCTTTGCGAGGCAGTGTATAATAAAAATCCGCGGCTGTCAAATGGAATTTTAATTTATTATTCCGCGCCCTCTTCAATCGTCATACCGGCGAAGGCCGCTATCCAGGTTTCGCAATGTGGCCTTGCTGTCGCCCTCCGGTCATAAAAGGTCTTGCTGGAGTGGCGGGGCGAAACATCGTTTTATTGACCGATGCGCATCAGGCTGTTGCGTAACCCGATGTATAAGGCGGTGTTTAAGGCTGCTCCTCGCATCCTCTGTACATTCCCGCTGCCCCCCGCCATATCAAAAATGACCATCAGCTAATGGTCGGGAAGTAAGTAAATCACAACACGCTGATTCCATGGTATTCAATATATTCCCATGGCCTCCCAACCTGGATTGGGAAGTGGTCGTGTTGGAGGATTACTTATATCCCCGCGTGGTCTCCCACGCTGACTTCGGGCATTATCCCAAAGCTGGATACGATTATATATGTTTTGGAAATGAAAGGCAAGGAATCCTTCCTGGTTATTTTATTCTGGATTTAAGCGCCGCGTTGTTATAAGCTTCCGCTGGAATCAATATTGAAGCTGGCTATGGAGGCATCATGCCGCGCGCGGCGAAGGCTCATTTCATATCGACAGGAACGGTTGTCGAAAACCGGAGGGCGCGATTCGACTATTCGATCGGCGAGACGGTCGAGGCTGGGCTCGAGCTGACCGGCGCGGAGGTGAAGTCGCTCCGCGAGGGGCGCGCGAACGTTTCGGACGGATACGCGGCGCCGGAAGGCGGTAGCTTCTTCCTTTTGAACGTGTCCATCGGCAGGTACGATTCGGGGAATCCGTTTGCAAGGCATGCGGAAAAGCGCGCCCGGCGCCTGCTTTTGAACCGCTCGGAAATACGGCGCCTTGTCGGGGTGTACGGACAGAAGGGCTCGACCATAGTTCCGCTGAAGCTGTACTTCAACGGCCGGGGGCTGGCGAAGGTTCTTCTGGGCGTCGGCACCGGGAAGCAGGTCCGCGACAAGCGCGCCGACATCAAGGAGCGCGAGTGGAACCGGGAAAAGCGGCGGATAATGAAGCGGACGAAGAGCTAATTCGTCCGGAAGTTGCTCCTCGGCCTTTGGCCGAAATCCCGGGTCGTGACTAAGTTGTGAAAAAGCCGGGGTTTCCCTGGCTTTTTTACTCATTATTTTAATTGAAAAACATCGGCGGAGCCGGTCTTTATGGTTTTCAATTACTCCTTGTAATACACCATGTCGACTTCGTTCGCCTCGCCCTCCTTGTTGCAGGCGGAGGATGCCTTCGCCGGATCGGTGATGCAGTTGGCCGCCGCCGCGTAGCTGGTTCCGTTCGCCACCACGCACGCCGCATCCGTGGTCGAGCTGGCAAGCCACATGCAGGACGCCTGGCTCAGGTCGTAGACTTTTACGACGAATATCGGACGTTTGTATATTCCGGAGGCATTCGCCACCCCCACGCGGATTTTGCCGCCCCACGGCGTCGAAAGCTTCACCCCCTTGCCCTCCAGGTATATCGCGCGCGCATCCTCGGTTTTGCCGAGATCCCAGTCCCGCCCGATGTAGGCCAGCCTGACCGCCTTCTTTATGTCCTCCAGCCGGCCCGAAAGGTCGATCCGGCGGGTTTTTTCGACCGATTCGCCGTACATGCGCATGGCGCCGACCGAAATCACCATGACGAGCCCGAGATACATTAGCATTTCCAGCATGGACGCGCCGGCCGCGTTTTTTTGTTTTTGCATTTTCTCCTCCTTTTCTGCGGCTTGATTATAGCACGCTTCTCCGCGTATGCCAAGGGGATAATTCGTCCCCGTCATCCTCGGGCTTGACCCGGGGATACAGGTAAGGTAATATACCGCTGTTATAACCTGGATTCCTGCGTCAAGCAGCGGAATGGCATGGAAGATTTCATGATGAATACTTCGTACGACGGACTGCCGCCGGTGTCCGCGTTCATAGAGAAATACGGCCTCCGCGCGAAGAAATCCCTGGGGCAGAATTTCCTCTGCGACCTGAACCTGGCCGACCGCATCGCGCGGAGCGTGCCGGAGATCGCGGGCTCGGCCGTGCTCGAGATAGGCTCCGGCCCGGCTGGCCTGACCCGCGCGCTGCTGAAGAACGGCGCGGCCAAGGTGCTGGCGGTGGAGTTCGACGGGCGCGCGATAGGGGTTCTGGCGGAGCTGCGGGAAAAATACGGCGGCCGGCTGGAGGCGCTCGAGGCCGACGCGCTGTCGCTCGACTATGCGGAGCTGAAACGGAAGCATGCCGCCGGGCTGGATTTCCGCATTTGCGCGAACCTGCCGTACAACATCTCGGTGCCGCTGCTGGCGAAATGGATTTTCGCGGATGTCGCCGATTCGATGACCCTGATGTTCCAAAGGGAGGTCGCCGCCCGCATCGCCGCGCCCTCGCGCACGAAGGATTACGGGCGGATTTCGATCGTCGCGCAGCTGACCCACCGCACGCGCGTCCTGTTCGGGGTGAACAGGAATAGTTTCACGCCGGCGCCGAAGGTGTCCTCCAGCCTGGTGGAGCTGGCGCGGCTTTCCTCGCGGCCGGAGCCGGGGCTGCTCCTGAAGGTTGCCGGGCTGGCCAAGCTGGCGTTTTCGGGGCGGCGCAAGATGCTCCGCGGCAGCCTGAGGCCGCTGTTCGGGGATGCGGCCGCGCTGGAGCAAACGCTTTCCGCCGCCGGCATCGCCCCGACCATGCGGGCGGAGGAAATCCCGCCGGAGGGATTCTTGAGGCTAGCTTCCCTCCTCCCGCCGCCATAGCGGAACGGAAATATACCCCCCATTTCCCATTTTGCAAGCACAAAATGTTCTAATTTCGTTCTAATCAAGGTATTGAATTTACAGCGAAATAAGCCAAATTGTTTCACGTGAAACATTTTGGCGTATTTATCCGTAAA
>JAISNH010000081.1 GCA_031276335.1 Rickettsiales bacterium | reverse complement strand
CATGGACTTCCCCACGCCGGGCGGTCCTACCATAAGCATGTGGTGTCCGCCAACCGCCGCGATTTCTAGCGCGTAGCGCGCCATCTCCTGCCCTTTTATCTCCGCCATGTCGAGCGAGTATTTTTCCGCGAACGTCCTTGGCGAAGACTCGTTCACGATAACCTGCGTCCCCTTGAAATGATTGACAAGCGCGATGAGGTTCTTCGGCCCCAGCACCATCTTGTTTCCGGCCCACAAGGCCTCGGCAACCTGAGGGGCGGGACATATTACGCCAAGGCCGGCGGCGCTTGCGGCGACCGCGGCGGGCAGAATTCCGTTCACCGGCTTTATCGCGCCGTCGAGCCCGAGCTCGCCCAATACCATATAGCCCTCGATTTCCTCCGGCGGCACGATGTCCATGGCGGTCAGCATCGCAACGGCAATCGGCAGGTCGAAATGCGAGCCCTCCTTCAGCACGTCGGCGGGCGCAAGGTTCACGATTATCCGCTTCGCCGGAAGCGCGAGCCCCATCGCGGAAAAGGCAGACTGTATCCGCTCCTTTGACTCGCCAACCGATTTGTCCGGCAGGCCGACGATAGCGAATTTCGGCAGCCCGCTCGAAATCATCACCTCGACCGACACGCGGATGACGTCAATGCCGCTGAAGGCGGGCGTAAAGATTTTTGCTAGCATGCAGTCCTCGTTCAAAACTTACGAGAACAAATGTAATACGAACTGAATGGAAAGTAAAGCATTATTTCCCAAGCGGCGGGTTTCCCCGCCGCACATGGCAATAATCCCTACTCTACGGGGGACTGGACGGCTTCGACGGCAGCGCCCCTTACCGCCACATATCCGACCAAGGTCTTGCATTCCGACCCGTCGCTTTTCTCCAACCATATGGAAACTCCGCCTAGAGTGTATTTGCGCCGATCTATGCAAAAGCTGGTATTGGAACTGCGGCCGCCTTCCTCAGACCGGGTATAACCGATTTGGTGGCCGATCGACGAATAATATGCATAGCATTCACGCAGGTTTTCCTTGCCGGTCGAAAGTTCGGACGTGAATAAGGCGGGAAAGCTGGCGCTGCGAACCTTGTAAGTTTTTTCGATATACGCCTCGATGCCGGCCCTTTCGGAATCCACAAGCGATTTGAAGTCCTTCACAATATCCTCGCATCCGGCGGCTTCATCACCTTCACCGGCTTTGATTTCCCTTACAGGGAGGGCAAACCCGAGCGCGGACGCATTGGCGTCGGCGTCGGCCTTTTCCTCATCCATGTTCCGTTTCGCTATGGTGCCGTTTCCCGTACGGGCAAGGACCGAGGTTCCGCCCGCCGCAAGGCCGCCTATGACGCCGCCGGCCATCATGGCCGTTCCGGCAGCGCGGTAATCCTCGTCGCCGCTGGCCAGGAAGCCGGTGGCAGCGCCGGCCGTCGCGCCAAGCGTCGTGCCCCCGGTAACCGCCGCGGCAATCGATTTCGCGTTGCCGTCCTTTGCCAGCTCTACCGCAACGCCGGTGCCCGCGCCGACCACTGCGCCGCCCAAAGCTCCCCAGCCCGCAGCCATAAGGGCGCGATCCTTCGATTTCTTCGCCTTCTCCCTCTCGTCCTGCCTCGCCTTTTCTTCCGCGACGGAGGCCATATAGGTAGCGTTGTTGAACTCGCACGAAAACGCCGCGGATTTCAGATCCGTGCAGCTGCCGTACGCATTAAAGGCCCTTGCCCCGGCGGCAATGGGCGTAACGTCGTTGTTGCCATTTATGTAGTCGCAGCCGCCTGCGGGCGGACTCAGCTTCTTGAACATCAGGGTCAGCTTGCCGACGGCGCTCCTGCTTTTCGTAAATGTCGCCTGCATGGAATCGAATCCGGCAGGAAGATTCCCGATTACGCCCAAGCTTTCAAAATACGATTTGCTTTTTACGATTGTGGCCGCATCGCCAAAGTCGAATCCAAGATCGGCATCCGACGAATATCCGCAAACGGCTTCGGCCAAGGCCGCAACGGATTTGACTTCGCCTATAAAGTCGTCGTTCGTAGAGGCAAATACCCCCCCCCTGTATATATAATGCCCGCAAAAAACAGCGCGCCAACAGCAAGTTTTTTCATTTCCAGTCCTTTCATTAAATCGTGGTCACGTGGGAATGGTATCATAAATCGGCATTCAGGTCAAGCAAACTTTCAACGCATGGGGAAAACCGCGCGCCGGCCGCGGTTAAAAATTCACCTGGAAGCCAGCGAGGACGAGGGGGCCGGATTGCGAGGCCGCGTCTTCGAACCTGTATTCGATACGGCCGACCGAGGCGGACAAATCGACATACTCGCCCACCGCGTATTTGCCCGACAGCATGGCAAGGCCGAACCGGTCGACGCCCGCAACGGCGGCATCGCCAACGGTTTTGGACGAAAGGTTCGAAATGGAAATTTCCACCGGGCCGAATTCGTAGGCCAGGCCATAGCTGACCGCGTATCCGTCCTGCGACTTCAGCCCCGAAACATCATCCTCGGAAATCGTCCGGTACGATGCGGAAACCTGAAAGCCGCGCACATAATATTTCGCGCCGACCGAAAATTCGTCCCTTTTGGCCGCCTCGGACAGGGGAGTATTCATGTCCCGGAACCCGGCCAGGCCGACGTCGAAGCCGAGCCCCCAGTCGGAGCCGTATTTAAGCGAGGCAGTCCATCCCTTGCGGAACTTGTCGTACTTCAGCGTGCTGTCGCCACGCAAATCGGACGAACCGGGAATGTACGAGCCGGCGACCTGCCAGCCGTAGAACGACGGCGAGATGTAGTTTATCTTGTTGCTCTCCCTGTCCGTGGTGAACGCGGTCGAAGAAATGTACACGAAGCCGTCGGGCGGCGAGATATAGCCGAGGTAATACGTGCCGTCGACGTCCAGAAGCCCGACATCCGGCGCGCTTATGTGGATCTTGCGCGGCATGTTGCGCGCGCGGCCGATTTCGAACCGGCCGTAGCCGCCCTCGGCATAGACATACGTTTCGCGGAATACCCCGGCGCCCGATCCGCCCGCATCCGGGTCGGTCAGCAGCTCCACGTACGCGCCGAAGCGGCTGTCCTTGTCAATCTGCCGGTCGCCCTTGAATCCGATTTTGCCATAGCCGGCGAAATCCAGGCTGTTCGTGCCGGAGCTGCGGCCGGAAGTTCCATTATATAGGCCGTAGCCGACCAAGTAGCCGTCGATGGAGAGCGAGGCACCGCCGTCGTTCAAAAGCGCGACAGTCTGCGCATTACCGGCGGAAGCGCAGAGCAGGCAGGCCAAAAGCAAGGATATTTTTTTCATAGAAAATTTTCCAATCCAATTCTATACTCGAGTACAATAAATGATAAAAAAGGAAG
>JAISNH010000074.1 GCA_031276335.1 Rickettsiales bacterium | reverse complement strand
CAAACGCGTCCAGGTGGACCTCCATGCCGGGGGATATCTGCAGTACCGGGGTGTCGACCTCGGCGAAGCCTTCGCGGGCGAAGAAATCCTTTACCGCCGCGATGATCCGGCTGCGGCGCATAAGGAAAGGAAGCCTTCTTCCGAAAGCTTCCCCCGCCTTGAATTCCGCGTCCGCGCGCATGCTATTTCGCCTCTTTGGAGTCCTTCGCGCCCTCGGCTTTCGCAGCCTCTTCCTTCTTCAGGTCGCCCTCGGTCGGCACGCTGGCGGCATCGGCGGCGGGCGCCTCCTCGACCACTTCCTCGACCGGGGCCGCGATGGTCGCGATTGTGAATTCCTCATGCTCCTCGAACCTGAGGCCGGCGGGCAGGGACACGCTTCCGGAGTGGATAGACTCGGATATGTCCAGGCCGGATACGTCGATGACTATCTCGTCGACGATGTCGGAGGGCTTGCATATCACAGATGCCTCGCGCGCGACGATGTTCAGGACGCCGCCCTTCTTTATGCCTGCGGACTTGTCCTCGCCTATGAAGGCGAACGGGATTTCGACGGAGAGCTCCTTGTTCGGGTCGATGCGCAGGAAATCGACGTGCACCGGCATGTCGGTCACCCGGTCGTATTGTATGTGCTGGCAGAGCGCAAGCTCCTTTTTCGCGCCGACGGCCAGCTCGAACTGGCGCGTGCGGAAGCCCTTCGCCTGCATCTGCTTCTGCAAATCTTTCGGCGTGACGGCGATAAGCTCGGGCGGCTCCTTGTTTCCGTAGACCACCGCGGGAATAAGGCCGTTTTTCCTAATTTTCCGCGCAGCCCCCTTACCGCTATTTTCTCGTTTTTCAACTTTGAGTTCGACTTTGTTGCTCATTTCAAGTCCTTTCGATTATGTTCCGGCCGCCTCCAAGGGTGCGGGGCCGTGCGCGAAAGCTTATAATAAACGGGCCGCAAAGTCAAGGGATTCTTGGCTTCGGCCGGATAGCTTGGGCGACGAATTAAAGGGCGACGAATTAAAGTGTTGACAAAATATGCAGGAGTGATATATTTGGTCAATAAAGAATCTGTGTCTGTGTGAGATTCTTATAACAAGAAAAATGGATGAAAAAATGCATAAAGATTTGTATTGGGCTGGGGCAATCACGGTGGGTATAACGGCTTCGTTAATGTCCTCTGTTTTGTATGTTTATAATATCGTACCGCATGATAGAGAGAAGGTCCTGCAGATGGACAAGCCGCCGGAAGACAAAAAAATCGAAATCGTGGACGACGAAAGGATGCGGCAGCTGGAAGCCGATGCCGGGAATTTGTATATAATGAAGGACGAGCAAACCGGCGAGATGAGGATTTTCACCATGATCGAGGCGACAAAGCATACTCCGCGCAAATACAAGGATTATCTGAACGCTTATGCGAACGGACGCGGGGGCAGGTAGTTCACGCCCCGAATTCCAGCACGCGCGTTATTCCGGCAAGGTCGTTGTAGGCGGCGTTGAATTCAAATCCAGCCGCGGCGAAGATTTTTCCGATGCGCGCGGACTGTCCTTTTCCTATTTCCAAAAATACCCGGCCTCTTGGCGCCAAGAGGCCTTCCCCCAAGCTTGCGGCCGCGATCGCCCGGTAGCAGTCCAAGCCGTCCGCGCCGCCGTCGAGCGCAGCCGCAGGTTCGAAATCCCTTATGTCGCGGGCGAGCCGGCTTATATCCCCGCTTTTTACATACGGCGGGTTGGAGATTATCAAATCGAATTTCCGTCCGTTCAATTTCCGCGGCCGGCGCCAGTCGAGCCTCGAGAACTCCGCCCGTCCCGCAAGCCCCAATGCGCGCTCGTTTTCATACGCGAATTTCAACGCGGAGGCGGATACGTCTATTCCGACCCCGCGCGCGTTTCCGTATTCGGCCATAAGCGTCAGCAGAAGGCATCCGCTTCCGGTTCCCATGTCGAGGATTCGAATCTTCGCCCTCCGGTCCGGCAGCGCCGCCATTGCCGCATCGATAAGCGTTTCGGAATCCGGGCGCGGCACCAGCGTCGATTTTCCGATGCGGAACATGCGGCCGTAGAATTCCTTTTCCCCCAGTATCATCGCGACCGGCTCGCCCTTCGCGCGGCGCCCGACGAGGCTGATAAATTTCCTGAATTGCGGCGCGGCAAGGGTTGCGGCGGGTTTCGAGGCCAGCTCCGCCCGGCCGATTCCCAAGACCGAGGAGAGGAGGATTTTCGCATCCCCCCTAGCGCTTCCGGCGCCAGATTCCTCCAGCAGGCCCATGCCGGCATCGATTGCCGATTTATAGGTTCTGGAGGCGCGCGGCATTCAGCCGGCCTTTGGCACGGCCAGGTATTCCGCGGCCTCCATGGCGGCCTGCGCGCCCGAGGCGGCGGCTATCACGACCTGGCGGAACCTGGGGTTCCTTACGTCGCCGGCGGCGAAAAATCCGTCCCTGCCCGTGCGCATCGAATCGGGCATGGTCGCGATGTAGCCCTTCGCATCCAGCTCGACCTGTCCTTTGAAAAGCCCGGTGTTAGGAGTATGTCCAATGGATATGAACAGCGCGGATGCAGGGTATTCCGATATTTCGCCGGTCTTGACGCTCTTCACCTTCACGCCCGCGACCTTGCCGTCCGACTCGACTATCCCGTCGACCACCGAATTCCATGCGGCCGATATGTTCGGCGCGGCGAACAGACGCTTCTGGTTCAGCTCCTCGGCGCGGAAGGCGTCGCGGCGGTGGACTATGGTCACGTGCCTGCACACGGTCGAAAGATGTAGCGCCTCGTACACCGCGGCGTTGCCCCCGCCGACCACGAACACGTCCTTGCCCTTGTACAAGAATCCGTCGCAGGTGGCGCAGTACGACACCCCGCGGCCGGTCAGCTTTTCCTCGTTCGGCAGCCCCAGCCTGACGGGGACGGTGCCGGTCGCGGCGATCACCGCATCGGCGGAAACCTGCCCGCCGTTTTCGCATTCCAGCGTGAACGGGGATTTGGAAAAGTCGCCGCCTACCACCGTGTCGGCCAAAAGCTCGGCGCCGAAGGCTTCGGCCTGCTTCCTCATTTCCTCGGTCAGGTATATGCCGTCGATTTTCCCGGAGAATCCCGGATAGTTCTCAAGATGCTGCGTCTTCGTTATCTGCCCGCCGAAGTCCATGCCGGTTATAATCAGCGGAGCCAGTCCCGCGCGCGCGGCGTATATGGCGGCGGAATACCCGGCCGGGCCGGAGCCGATTATCGCGACTTTCCTTCGCTGCATGCTATTTTTCCCCGGTCCCGACGGCGTTCAGCATTTCCCTTATGTGCGATACGTATTTTGCGCCAGTCGTAGCCTCCGATTCAAATCCCATCTCGTACTTGTCGCCGAAGACGGCCAGCGGCACGCCTTCCTGTTCGAACTTCAGCTTTTTCTTGTAGTGCGCGTAGTAGTTGTTGCCGGAGCGGGTGTTCGCATCGTACCTTGAAATCTTCAGGTCCGGGTAATCCGACGCTATCTTGTCGAGGAAGGCCATCGCGTCGTGGCAATGCGGGCAGGAAGGAAGGTAGAACAGTATCATCTCCGCCTTGTCCTTTGCCCCATGCGCCCCCCTGGCGATGAAGAAAATCGCGACGGCGAGGGCCGTTATCGCAGCTATCAGGAGCGACCTCCCTTTTTTATGGATTTTTTTTCCCGGCATGCTTTTTCTCCTTCTCCTTTTCTTTCCTTTG
>JAISNH010000050.1 GCA_031276335.1 Rickettsiales bacterium | reverse complement strand
CAGCAGCGACCTGCTGAAGGAGGCGAAGAAAGCCTATGGGCGCTGCCATACCGCGGTTTCCAATATGGCCGCCCGCAACCGCGATTACAAGGCCTATGTCGACAGCTCGCTTTCCGATCTCGAGGATCCGCTCCCCGCTAAGGCTGCCGATGCCGCTAAGGATGACGCTGCCGATGCCGCTAAGGACGACGCTGCCGATGCCGCTAAGGCTGCCGATGTAGTTCCGGCCTCCGTTCCATCCGGCGCTCCCGGCAACGCTAGGACCCTGAATGACGTGAAGGTCCGGAAGAAAAAGATGTCCGCGGCCGTGCCCTATATCGCCGAAACCGCCTCTACCTGCGAAAGCGCGATAGACGAGGGCAAGCTCGACGATCTGCAGGGTAAAATCACCGCCGGCGGATGGATGAGCGGCGTTAGCGCCGCGGGCGGAGTCGCGACCGTAATCGGCAGCAGCATGGCTTTGTTCAGGGACGGGGATAACGCAAGAAAGCAGAAAAACGACAGGCTGATTGCGACTATCGGCTCCGGCGTGTCCGCCGGCACCAGCAGCGTCGCGCTCGCCACGAACCTTATCGGCAAGGGCGAGCTGGAGGAATTGAGGGATGAATACGGCAAATGCATATCGGCCCTTGACGGGATTCGCATCGATGGCTGGCAATGCGTCGCCAACGACGCCGTCGGCGCATCCTGCTCCAACAACGCCGCATTCGATTAGGCCGCCGTTCGCCGGAATGGCAAAGGAGCTTCCGTCATTCCCGCGAAGGCTTCCCTTCCTGTCATTCCGGTGCTTGACACCGGTTCGCGAGTAACACGAAAGCGAGCCGGAGGCGAAGCTTCGTGGCGAACGAGCGGTAGGGTGTCCCCGCCTGCGGGGGTCACAATCCAGGCCGCGCAAGGAATCCTTCACTACCTGGATTGTCGGGTCAAGCCCTACAATGACGGGGCTGGCGCGCCGCTATGACAACTTCCGTCCCTCCCAGATTTCTATTTACTTTTCGGAACGTTTGGGATATAAGTTCTGGGCATTGGCTAGGTAGCTCAGTTGGTAGAGCAAAGGACTGAAAATCCTTGTGTCGGCGGTTCGATTCCGCCCCTCGCCACCAGAAAAACAGGGCGCCCGTTTCGGGCGTTTTGTTTTTTGCCGCCGCTTTTGCCTCCTTTTTCGAGGGATTTTTCGATAAAACCTATTCCAATCGCCTGTTTTTTATGGTATAATGTACGCGAGTTCTCTAAGGGGGAGGAATATGATACAAGAGGGAAATTTCGGCGCGGGCTTGGATGATGAAATCCAGAATTTCGTGCCCCGCATTACCGTCATGGGCGTCGGGGGCGCGGGCTGCAACGCGATAAACAACATGGTTTCCGGCGGTATCGACGGGGTCGAATTCATCGCCGCGAACACCGACGCGCAGTCCCTTATGCAGTCCAAGGCGAAGCGCAGGATACAGCTTGGGCGGCAGACGACGCGCGGCTTCGGCGCCGGGTCGAAGCCCGAGGTCGGCGAAACCGCGGCCGAGGAATCCCGGAACGAGATCGCGGATGCGATTAAAAATTCGAACATCCTTTTCCTGGCCGCCGGCATGGGCGGCGGCACGGGTTCCGGCGGGCTTCCCGTCATCGCCTCGATTGCGAAGGAAAAGGGCATACTGACCGTCGCGATAATCACGACGCCGTTCGATTTCGAGGGCGAGAAGCGCCGCCTGGTCGCCGAGCGCGCGGTGGCAAAGGTCGCGCCGTGCGTCGACTGCATAATAATTCTGCCGAACCAGAACCTGTTCAAGATCGCCGATCCGAACCTTCCCCTGTTCGACGCGTTCCGCATGTCGGACAACGTGCTTTACGAGGGTGTGAAGAACATCGCCGACCTTATCATGAAGCCGGGCCTTGTCAACCTCGACTTCGCCGACATCCGCGCGATTATGGAAAACCGCGGCAAGACGATTATCGGGGTGGCGAAGGAGGAGGGCGAGGGCAGGGCGCTTAGGGCGGTGTCGAACGCGCTTTCCAATCCGCTGCTTTCCGACGGACGCATCGACGGCGCGCGCGGCGTGCTGGTCAACATCACCGGCAATTCGAAAAACCTGACCCTGCCGGAGGTGAACGACATCATGAACGCCATCCGCGCCAACATCCGCTCGGCGGATGCCAACTTCGTGTTCGGCGCGCGCTTCGACGACGGCATGGGCGACGCCCTGAAGGTCGCGGTGATTGCGACGGGCATCGATTCCGAAGGTATGGAGCGGGATTCCGCTCCTGAAGCCGGGCAAGAGTTTGTTTCAAACGCTCCTTCCGAAACGTTTGGCAACTACGGGCGAAGGGAGGCGGAGGAGAATCCCGCCCCCGAGTCCGGAAATCCATTCATGGACGCCTGTGCGCGGCAGGTTGTGGGGCCGGAGAAGCTCGACAGTTTTTTTGAGACCGGCGACGAGGGAAACATACAGGATTTCATAGACGAGGAGGCGGAAAAGTTCCGCCGTTCCGACGACAAGCCGTCCGACCTGTTCGCGCGTTCCGACGACGACGTTCCGGAACCCCCGAAGGGCAGGAAGAAAAATCCGCTGTCGGACTTTTTCTCCTCCATCGGCTCGGGCTCCGACGATACGTTCTTCGACGACGCGGAGCGCATTGAAGACGATGGCGAAGAGATGAGGGACGATGTCGGAATCACGCTCGGCGTTCCCGCCGCCGCTGAGGAAAAAAAGGACGGCAACGTCGTCTTTCTTGCCGGCTCGCTCGACGACAAGGGCAAGGCCGACCGGCAGACCGACCTTATGGAGATGATAAGGAAGATGGAGGAAACTCTCGAAATTCCCGCGATTTTCAAGAAAAAATAGGTATAAGTTTAACGTCAACCCCCGGGTGCTCCCGGGGTTTTTTAATGCAGCAAAGGAGCCGATATGGAAAATAAAACGGATGCGTCCCAACTAGAAAACATTTACAAGCGCTATCTGCGGGCGATGGAAAGGCGCGCCCCGTGGGAAAGCCATTGGGAGGAATGCTACGCCTATGCCCTGCCGCAGAAAAGCGGAACGCTTTCGGGCGCGCATGCCGGCGGCGCGAAAAAGAACGCGAATATTTTCGATTCCACCGCGGAAGCTGCGGTCGACAACCTGGCCTCCTCCCTGCTGTCGCAGCTGACCCCGCCGTGGTCGAAATGGTTCGGGCTCGCAATCGGCGCCGACATAGCCGAGGCCGGGGACAAGGCGGGGAAGTACGCGGAGCTTGAAAGCTTCGAAAAGATTCTGCAGTCCCACTTCGACCGCTCGAATTTCTATGTGGAGGCGCACCAGTGCTATCTCGACCTCATCACCGTCGGAACGGCGGTCATGCTGTTCGAGGAAACTCCTGTCGGCGAAAGCTCGGCGTTCAAGTTCGCAGCGATCCCCATGAGCGAGGTCGCCCTGGAGGACGGCCCGCTCGGCCGCATAGACACGGTGTTCCGCCGCACGGCGATGACGCTGGAGCACCTGAGGCTGAAATTCGGCGCGCAGGTTTTTTCGGACAGGCAGGTCGGGCTGATGGTGAAAAATCCGGATGCGAAGGTCGCGGTAATCGAATCCGTGGCTCCGCGCATAGTCGGCGGCGGCCAGCAGGGCTGCGCATATGTCGCCTTTGCCGACGATGCGGACGGGCTTCTGGGCGCGCCCGGCAAGGTTTTTTTGAAATCCGGCGCGTTCCAGAATTCGCCGTTCATCTGCTTCCGCTGGCTGAAGGTTCCCTCCGAAATATACGGCCGCAGCCCGGTGATGAAGGCGCTACCCGACATAAAGACCGCGAACAAGGTCGTCGAGCTGATACTGAAGAACGCCTCGATTTCCGTGACCGGAATATGGCAGGCGGACGACGATGGCGTGCTGAATCTGGACAACATCAACCTTGCGCCCGGCATGATTATACCGAAGGCGGTCGGCTCTAGCGGCCTGACGCCGCTTCGCACCGGCGCGGATTTCGACGTATCTCAGCTGGTGCTCTCAGATTTGCGCGCGAAGATAAACCGCTGCCTGCTTATCGACCAGCTTTCGCCGGCTGGCTCGGCGCGCATGACGGCGACCGAGGTAATCGAGCGCGGCCAGCAGGTTTCGCGCATCTTGGGCGCGACCTACGGCCGGCTGCAGTCGGAATTCCTGACCCCCGTGATAATGCGCGCGATAGGCATACTGAAGCGTCGCGGCGAAATTTCGGACATCATGGTCAACGGCCGCGAAATCGATTTGAAGTACCAGTCGCCGCTAGCCTCCAGTCAGGCCGTGCGCGACGCGGAGAACGTTATCGGATGGATACGCTCGATCTCCGTCCTGGGCGAGGAGGCGCTTGGCATTATCGACAAGCGTGCGGTGGCGAGGTTCCTCGGCCGCACCTTCGGCGTTTCCGAGCGCCTGATCGCCGGGGATGAATAGTTGTTTGGGAGGAATTATGCCGCGGCTGCCGCCATGTGCGATGAAACCTGAAACAATCTCGCCTTTCGAGAAAGACTGAATAATGGAAAATTATAGCGATTTCGACGCCCCGTTTCTGGAGGGGGTGCGGCTGCTGAAGATTCCGGTCATCGAAAACGGCGCGCCCGCGTGGCCGGAAAAGTTTCCGGTGGAAAAGATCGAGCGGCTGCGCCGCGCGGCCGGCATGAACAAGTTCTCGTCCCAGATGATGCTGCTCCCGGTCGATCTGAGCGAGGGACGGTTCGATGTCGGGCGGCTGCAGTTCTACGACGCGGAACTGGAGCGTGTGGAAAGCAACCGCATGCTTGCCTTCTCGATCGCCGGAAAGAAGATTGTTCGCTGCTCGTGCTGGTGGGATCCGTCATACGGATCGCCCGACGGCGACAGCAGCGTGCTCGCGCTGCTGTTCGTCGATTGCGAAGGGCGGTTTTACCTGCACGACATCATGTACCTTCGCCATTCGGAGGGGGGAGGGGACAGGTCGGCCGGCGAGCAGTGCCGCTGCGTGGCAGGCTTCCTCCGCCGCTATCATGTTCCGGCGGTGTATGTCGAAAGCAACGGCCTCGGCATATTCCTGCCGGAATTTCTAAGGGGCGAGCTGGCCGCCGCCGATGTTCCCGCCGCCGTCATGGGAAAGAACTCCAAGGGTTCGAAAGCTTTGAGGATTTTGGATGCGTTTGATGCTGTTGTCTCTGCTGGCTATCTTAGCGTTCATTCGCGCGTCAAGGCCACCCCTTGGCTGAGCGAGTTCGTCGAGTGGACTCCGGATGCGAAGGGGCGCGACGACGGGCTGGACGCGGTTGCAAGCGCGCTTTCGGCCGAACCGTTCGCAATGCCGGCCACTACGCTACGCCGCGCACGCATAAGGCCGCCCCGTTGCGGAACCTTCAGGATTAAAAGCGTGTTCGACGTGTAAGCGGCGGCAAATTCCTGTTGCATTTGCTTTCCCTTTATAGTATTGTAAAAAAAGGTGCGGAGTATTCCGCGCTTAGTATCCAGAGGCGGGTACGGGACCATAACAAGTCCTTTGCAAATAGCGCAGCGCGCGGATTCCTTTCGCGTTCTGTGGAGTTTCCCCGGCGTCCTGTTGGGGAGTCTTTGGTGCATGTCCAGGGAGCGATCCTAAAGACCAGAGAGGTCATTACTATTTGCATGATTTGTTAAATCCCCGACACTTTTGCGATGCGAAGTAGTTTAACGTTTTACAAAGGAAAAACTAAAAAGGGGATAAAGAAATGAAGAAGACCATGAAAGACCGCCAATGTGGCGGCGAGAACGTTATGCCGGTGAAGGCGGGGATACAAGACGGTACGAACGTCATTCCCGCGAAAGCGGGAATCTATAGCGGACTAATCAGCATATTATTGTTACTGGGGAGTACCGGTGCAACTGCGGCGGATCAGGTGTATGTCTGCACGCCTTGTCCTGCAGGGACGTATAGCGACGGAACAGGGACGAGTTGTACGCCGTGTCCGGCAGGGAAGTATCAGCCGAACATAATGGCCGGCAGTTGCGATGCGTGCCCGGCGGGACAATACCAGAATCTGACAGGGCAGGCGTCGTGCAAGGCCTGCCCTAGCGGCAAATACTGTCCTGTGGGGACAGCTTCACCGCAGACTTGTCCGGCTGGACAAGCGCCTAATGCCGCCAAGACGGCTTGTACGTCGTGCGGGTCGGGCACATATTACTCGGAAGGGGGTTGCAAAACGTGCCCAAGCAATGCGTCTTGCCCGGCCAATGCCGATACATTCATATGCAATGCCAATTATTATAGCGATGGTAATAAATGTATTGAATGCCCAAACGATCACTATAGCTTTGCCGGCGCCAGCTATTGCAATAAGCTGAACTGCCCGGGGAAGACAACAGATATTTATGTTGGGTATCAATATTATAAGTGGATTGAATGCACATCTCAATGGCATAAGTGCAGGCATTTGGAGTGCTTTAACGGCGACTTCAACGGCGGCTACTACAGCTACTGCTCGAGTTATGACCCTCTGACTCTTGGCGCGGATAAGTGGTGCGAAGAACAAGGGAAATACTGAGGCTATTTTGTCATTCCGGCGAAAGCCGGAATCTTACGGGATGAAGTTTGGGGTCTACCTTCTTCATCCCTCCCTAAATCATTTAAGATTTAACATTTATCATTTAAGATTTATCTTCTCGTCATTCCGGTGCTTGACACCGGAATCCAAAGAAAGTTTTATTCGCTCGGGTTCTTCAACCCCCCCCCCCAGTTTATTTATCATTTAACATTTAGGATTTGCCTTCTTCGCCATACCGGCGAAATACCCTGTCATTCCCGCGACTTTCGAGGCGGGTATCGCCGAGAAAGGGTGACTGCGGCGCAAGCCGCAGGAACGACCCGAAGGGCGGCGCACAGCAGCCAAACCTGGGAATCCAGACCTCCTAGCCACCACCATTCGCCATTTCATTTAACAAAAATAATTTTTTGACAATTAAATATTGACAAATAAATAAAATAAGGATATATTTCAATCATATAACGCAAAAAGGGTGCTGTTATGGATACAAATAAAAAAAGATATAAGCTTGTTTTTACAGGAATATTCCTTGTCATAATCGGTGGACTGATTTATTATTGCTCTACTCGGAAAGGATGTCAAAATTCCGAATCAGCCAAGGGGGAAAGCTACCTTATCCGCGTCCGCCGCGGCAACAATATCGAGGATTTCCGTGCAGAATCCCTGCCGCGTCCGGAGGTTAGGAATTTCCGCTATAAATCCCAGCCGCTGAACTTCGTCTATGAGGCGGAGGAATTCGAACCGTCGATCCCGCACGACATAGGGCTGAAGCGCGGCTTCGATTATTCCGATTTGGACGGGCTGAAGGTGGTCTGCGGATCGAAGATGTGCGACAAGCAGGTCCTGACTGCGAAAAGCGCGAAGACGATCCGCGCCTCGAAGCCGAAGCCGGAGAAAGTCAAGGTCGTGAACGGCAGCGTGCTGTTTTCGAAGGACAGCCTGAAGTACCTGCAAAGCAATGTGCGCGTAATGGGCGACCTTTACATCCGCGACATCGACTTCCTGAAAATCCCGAAGAACTTCAGCGTGATGGGCAACGTATATATAACGAATTCCGAGGGCGTGACCTTCATGGGCGGCAACTTCATCGACGGGCACATATTCGTCCGCGGAAAGTCCTCCGTCCGCGCCCTGCCGTACAATGTGAAGCTGACCGGCCAGATTTTCATATAGTAATCCGGAAATCTGCATGCGCCCCGCCTAGCGCGGGGTTTTCAAATGGAAGATTTTCACGAAGAATTCCCTTCCAATATTTGCAGGATTATGATATAATTCCCGCGTATAATAAAAAGGAGAAAATAATGTTTATACAAAAAGACCACATTGTCCAGGGGGGGGGCAGTTGCTAAGCTAGCAAAGTTCTCCTTTATCCTAATTTCAATATTTACGATTGCTTCCGCTGCCGAAGCGCAGAGGACGAGTAACTTGTTGCGCAGTGCCGGTGCGAACAGGGCTGCCTCCTCCCGTGACCGTGGCTCTTCGAAAAACGAATCCGGCGCCGCACAAGGTGTTTTCGACCCTTCTCCTGTTCCCTCGTGCATGATGTTTGATTACAGCAAGGAGAAGCGGCAGTGGCTTTATAGCGGCGCGGGATCGAGCGGATACGACAAATATTACAAAGGTCGCGACACGGTAATTTTCGGCACTCCGTCGGAGCTTTCCGCTATGGATTTGAATGTAGAACTGCAATCTCCGGATGGGACGGTGCTGTACGATTGGATTTTTCATCTGTGCGGCGAAGATGTTTTAAGGGGCCTTACCGGTATCAGATACAAAAACTATTCTATCAATTTAAGCAGCTATATAAAGGGGTCGTGGGGAACTTTGCCGGACAAGACGTTCGTCCTTTTTGAAGCGAGCGGGACGAAGCCGCTTCTAAGCTATAATTACGAAACGAAGCAGATGAAGATCATGCCGGACGACATCGATGCGTCGCAGGTGAAAATGGCGGATGGGAGCGATCCAGGCGTCCGCGAGGAAGATAAGGATGCGGCCGTCGCCCAGAAGAGCGCGGGGATCTCCGCCGCGAAAAGCGCGTGCGGCAAGGTTGACGTCGGCGCGTTGGACGAAGTGAAGAATCTGCTTACGGCCTCGACTATCGGAAGCGGCATCGGTGCGGCCGGCGGCATAGTAGGAACCGTGACCGGCATAATGGGGCAGGTGGAGGCCGGCAAGGAAGACGGGGATGCGGGCAAGTCGAAAAACCTCGGCCTCGCCTCTACGATCAGCAGCGGCGTCGGGGCGTTGGGGGCCGGCACCGGCGCGGTCACTTCGGGCATCGCCCTTAAAAAACTGAAAGAATCCATAGACGAAGTTGCGAATTGCAAGCATGCGGTCGAGGCTTTGTAGGGATAATTTTACGAACCGGCGCCCCGCCTTGTGCGGGGTTTTTTCATAGGAGGCAATAATGAATGACATTTTCGACGACACGCCTGCGGGCGTGAGGGAAGGCAAGGGCGGCATGGAGGCGTTGGCGCGTGAATTCGCCCGTACTTTCGGTGGGGAAAGCGGCAAAAAGGTGCTGGCATACCTGCGCTCAATCACGCTCGGCCGCTATCTCGCCCCCCGCGCCAGCAACGAGGAGCTGCGCTACCTGGAGGGACAGCGCTACCTCGTGTCCTTTATTTCCAACATGGCGGAGAAGGGAAAAAGGGGCTGATCCCCCTTTTCCAAACATCTGCTTGCAATCCGGCGCGGCATGTCATATACTCCATTCCGCAGCGGATGGAAAGTCCCGCTGTGGGGTGTGCAAACCTCGACATGAAACTCCAGCTTCGGCTGGAGGGTTGCGGAATATATTGAATACGCAGCACTATATCATGTATAGTTTGTAACCTCCTGCCATTCAAAAGCTGAATGGTTTTGTTGTAACTAAAAGGAAACAATAAGGGCGTCGAGCGAGATGCCTAAAGGGAGAAAAACTATGAAGACCATGAAAGACCGCCGATGTGGCGGTGAGAACGTAATGCCGGCACCGGCCGGCGGCCAAGAGCAACTATCCGTCATTCCCGCTAAAGCGGGAATCCACACCAACCCGTCATACCGGCGCAGACCGGTATCCACCGCCATGCGGCATAATCCTTCGTCATTCCGGTGCTTGACACCGGAATCCAGGCCACGGAAGGAATCCTTCGCCGGAATCCACGGCGGACTAATCAGCATATTATTGTTATTGGGGAGTGCCGGTGCAACCGCCGCGGATCAGGTGTATGTCTGCACTCCGTGTCCTGCCGGGACGTATAGCGACGGTACGATGACTGAATGCAAGCCGTGCCCTAGCGGAAAATACTGTCCTGTAGG
>JAISNH010000011.1 GCA_031276335.1 Rickettsiales bacterium | reverse complement strand
CAAAAGCGGATAACGTGCTTCGGCAGTTCGGTCTTTTCCGCCACCTCGGCTATGCTATAAAAGATCTTCTCGCTCATCGCGCCCCTCCCTGGGAACTAAGCAATGCTTTTGCGCAGATTTTTCGCGGGGCGGAAGGAAACGACGTTCCTCGCCTCGATAACGGCGACTTCGCCGGTTTTCGGGTTGCGTCCCTGCCGGGCATTCTTGTGCTTCACGGAGAAAGTCCCGAGCCCCATAACCTTCACCTCGCCGTCCGCGGCTATGCCGTCTGCGATGATGTCGAAATACATGTCGATAATTTCTGAGGAATCGATCAGGCTGAGCCCGGTAGCGCCGGACACGGCGGACGACAAATCTATTTTCTTCACGTTCTTATGAGCCATTTCAAACCTCCCCGACAGTTAAAATTCAAACAGCAAAGAGCCCCAAGTGAACCCGCCGCCCATGGCGGTCAAAAGAACCCTATCCCCCCGTTTAATTTTCCCACCATTGACAGCAAAGTCAAGAGAAATCGGAATGGAGGCCGCGGAGGTGTTGGCCTGCGATCCGATCGTCATAACCACCTTTTCCTCCGGCATGCCCATGCGCTTTATCGCGGATTCGATTATGCGGGCGTTCGCCTGGTGCGGGATGAACCAATCGACGTCGGACATCGCCAGCCCGGCCTTTTCCACCGCGGCGGCGGAAATTTCGGGAACTTTGGCCACGGCAAGCTTGAAAACGTCCTGCCCCGACATATAAATCTTTCCCACGTCGCCCGAAACCGAGGGGCCGGAAGTAGTTTTCAGAATATCGTAATATGCGCCGTCGGATTTGATGACCGAGGAAAGCACGCCGGTTTTTTCTTCCGTCGCCTCCAGCACCACTGCGCCCGCGCCGTCGCCGAACAGCACGCAGGTCGAACGATCGCTCCAATCGACGATGCGGGACAGCGTTTCCGCGCCGATGACGAGCGCACGTCCGTACCCACCGGATTTTACAAGCTGGTCGGCCGCGGCAAGCGCGAAAAGGAAGCCGGAGCATACCGCCTGTATATCGAAAGCGACGGCGGAAGCGGCGCCAAGCTTTGCCTGCACCCGGCAGGCGGTTGCGGGAAACAGGTTGTCCGGAGTCGTGGTGGCAAGCACTATCAGATCTATGCCGGAAGCTGGGATGCCGGCGGATTCAAGCGCGGCGGAGGCGGCGCGGACCGCCAAATCGGAGGTCAGCTCGCCGTCCGCGGCGATGTGCCGCTCCTTGATTCCGGTGCGCTGGAAAATCCATTCGTCGCTGGTGTCGACGATTTTCGCCATGTCGTCGTTGGTAAGCACCTTCTCCGGCAGATAGGAGCCAGTTCCTGCTATTTTCGAAAACAGCTCACTCATTTTCGTCCATCTTCTCCATTTCCTCCTGCACCTTCACAGCGAAATCGGCCGTGACAAGGCGCACCGCGTACTTCATCGCGCAGGCGAATCCGTAGGCGTCCGTTCCGCCGTGGCTTTTTACGACTATGCCGTTCAGGCCGAGGAACACGGCGCCGTTGTATTCGCGCGGATCCAGCCTTTTTTTGAATTTCCTTAGTCTGAAGTACATGAACAGCAGGCCGATCATGGACATTACGGATTTCCTGAACACGGATTTGAGCTCGGATACCACGAACTTCACCGTACCCTCCAGCGTCTTCAACGATATGTTCCCGGAAAATCCGTCGGTGACTATGACGTCGACCTTGCCCTTGAATATGTCGTCGCCCTCGACGAAGCCAGAGTAGTCGAAGGAAATGTTTTCCTTGTTATGCTCGATAAGCTGGGCGGCCTTGTTCAGATACTCCAGCCCCTTGCCGGCCTCGGAGCCGATGTTCAGGATAGATACCTTGGGACGCTCGATCCCCATGGAAAGCTTCGCGTACGTGCTGCCCATTATGGCGAATTCGAATATGTTGTATTCGTCGCATTCGGCGTTTGCGCCCAAATCCAGCAGGGTCGTGAACTTTCCGCCATCGCTGGGGATGCAGGTCGTAATCGCCGGGCGGCGGATTCCCTCTATCATGCTTATCAACAGCTTCGATATTCCCATGAGGCAGCCGGTGTTTCCGGCGGACACGACGGCGTCGGCCTCCTTGTTCCTGACCGATTCGATCGCCATCCACATGGATGTCTTGCGCCCGGAGCGGATTACGCGCGAGGGCTTGTCGTCCGGCACGACCACCTCGTCTGCCTGTATCACGCGCGAAATCCTGGATACGGCCGGGTATTTGGCCAAAAGCGGCGCAAGCAGCTCCGTCTGACCGAAAAGAAGCAGGTCGATACGGTTTTCCTCCAGATAGCCGCATATGGAATCTATTCCGGCGATTACGACAAGCGGGGCGTTGTCCCCTCCCATAGTATCGACGGCGATCGTGTATTTCCTATCCATTCCGGCACCGGCTATTCGGCGGCAGACGAGGTTTCAAGTACCTTGCGGCCGCCATAGGAGCCGCATGCCTTGCAGATATTGTGCGGGGCCACCGGCTCGCCGCAGTTCTTGCAGACGGAAGCCGCGTTGGAGCCGAGCGCGTGGTGCGAGCGGCGCATATTCTTTTTCGACTGGGATGTCTTCTTTTTTGGAACAGCCATTTCAATCTCTCTTTCTTTGTTAGTAATTACAGATATTTAATCCTGCATATTTAATACTAGTTCCGGTGGTTTTGCAAGAAGTATTTTGATTTAATTCCGGGGAGGAAAAATCCTCCGGGTGAATTAGGGAGGGATGAAGCAAGACCATGGAAAGCCTCATCCCGTAAGATTCCCGCCTGCGCGGGAATGACGCACTGTCTTGGATTCCCGTTTTCGCGGGAATGACGGGGGTGTGGATTCCCCCGATCAAGCCGGGGGATTAGGCTATCCTTCCGGTTACTGGAGCTTATACAAACCCGTAAATTTGCAATTCGAGCACACAGCCCCATATCCTGGCACGGACGACGAAGAGTTGCCCTCGTGCAAATTAAAACCTCCGACGCTGTTTACCTGTAAATCCGCTGTCCCGCCAGTGGGGTCATGTATAGTGGTAGTTTCAGCATCTATCGCGAACAAATAGTTGACATAAGCGTAATAAAAACCCGCCCGCGCCATATAGATGCCCGGTTCGATGTTTCGACTTATGGTGCCGCCGCCGCTGTATTCTACGACTGGATCCCATTTTTTCGCGGCCGAGCTGGCATTCAGGCATGCGCCGGCCTCATCACTCGTCATGAATTTGTTCTTGGGACATTTCGATTGCGGATTCTCTATCATTCCGCTCTTGCACAACACGCTTAGATAACTCGGGCATGAGAGGCAGGCGGCCTGCCCGGGCAAATTCTGATACTTGCCCGCAGGACATGATTGGCAGCTAGCCGCTCCCGCCGCGGCGTACGTCCCCGCTCCGCATATAGTACATATCGACTTGGTGGAATCGGGCGCATGTCCCGACGGACAAGTCTGCGGCGCTGATGCTCCGGACGGACAGTATTTTCCCGCCGGGCACGGCGTGCAGGTAGACGCCCCGTTGCTATACGTTCCCGCTCCACACATAGTACATATCGACTTGGTGGAATCGGGCGCATGTCCCGACGGACAAGTCTGCGGCGCGGATGCTCCGGACGGACAGTATTTTCCCGCCGGGCACGGGGTGCAGGTGGAAGTCCC
>JAISNH010000109.1 GCA_031276335.1 Rickettsiales bacterium | reverse complement strand
CTCTTCCGATCTATCTCATTCAGGTTGCCGAGATCACCCGCATAGGTCAGCTTGTCCAGATTGACGACCAGGTAATCCGGATATTTCGCGGCGAAGTACGGGACGAAGTTCGATCCGATGAATCCGGCGCCTCCGGTGACGAGTATCGATTTCATGCTATCTCCATTTTTTTTATGCATTCGGCGAGGCTTTCGCGCCAATCCGGAATCTCGACGCCGAAATCGCGCGCGATTTTCGACTTGTCCAGCACCGAGTATGCCGGCCGCGCCGCCTTCGCCGGATAATCCTTCGTAGCGACAGGATTGACCTTGCAGGCAAGCCCAGACAGGCGGACTATCTCGCCCGCGAATTCGTGCCAAGTGCATTCGCCGCCGCCGGCGTAATGGTATATTTCCTTCGCGCCAATCTTCATCCGCGGGATTATCTTCGCGATTGCGGCGGCAAGGTCGGCGGCGTACGTCGGGCAGCCGCGCTGGTCGTCGACCACGTTTATCTCGGCGCGCTCGCCGGCTATGCGGCGTATGGTTTTCACGAAATTGCTTCCGTATGGCGAATAGAGCCACGAGGTGCGGATTACGACGGCGCTTTCCGCATTCGCGATTGCGGCACGCTCGCCGGCTAGCTTCGTGCGGCCATAGGCGGATTTTGGATTCGGCTCGTCGGTTTCAACGTACGGGCGCCCGCCGGTACCGTCGAACACATAGTCGGTTGAAATGTGGATTATGCGCCGCGCGTACCTGGCCATCAGCCCGGCGCCGGCATTGTTGACGCGGTTCGCGGCGTCTTCCTCGTCCTCTGCCCTGTCCACGGCGGTGTACGCGGCGCAGTTGACCACCGCGTCGATTTCGTGCGCGGCGAAATATTCTGCGACCATGGCCTCGTCGGCTATGTCGAGGTCCGCGCGGCCGGCAAACAGCGCCCCCTGCGCGCCCAGCGCATCCTTCAGGCACATGCCCAGCTGTCCGTCCGCGCCGGTTATCAGAAGCATGTTCCGACCTCTTTGAATTTCGGATGATTCAAGTCCTTTTCGGACAGTATGCGCGAACCGGCGGGAATTTTCCAGTCTATGCCGAGCTCGGGGTCGTCATAGGCTATGCCTCCTTCGGAAAGCCTGTCGTACGGATTGTCGCACTTGTAGGCGAACACTGCCGTGGCGGACAGCACGGAAAACCCGTGCGCGAACCCGCGCGGTATGAAAAGCATCCTGTTGTTTTCCGCCGACAGCTCGACCGCGACGTGGCGGCCGTATGTGGGGGAACCGGTGCGCAGGTCGACCGCGATGTCGAGCACGCGGCCGTCGATTACGCGAGCAAGCTTCGCCTGCGCATGCTCGAATTTCTGGAAATGCAGTCCGCGTATGGTGCCGTATGCTGACTTCGACTGGTTGTCCTGCACGAATTCGGCCTCGATGCCGTTCGCGGCGAATTCCGCCTTGCTGTAGGACTCGAAGAAATATCCGCGCGCATCCTCGAACACCTTCGGCTCGATTATGGCAACTCCGGAGATGTGGGTCGCGGCGAAATTCATTTGGCTTCCTTGGCAAGCCTGTTCAGATAGTCGGCGTAGCTTCCCTTTTTCAGCTTACCGGCGATTTCCGCCACGTCGTCCTTGGTTATGAATCCCTCTGAAAGCGCGATTTCCTCGAGGCATGCGATTTTCACGTCCTGCCTTTTCTCGATTATCTGCACGAACTGGGAGGCATCCATAAGGCTGTCCGGAGTTCCGGCGTCCAGCCACA
This sequence comes from Rickettsiales bacterium, assembly GCA_031276335.1. Taxonomy (GTDB): domain Bacteria; phylum Pseudomonadota; class Alphaproteobacteria; order Rs-D84; family CACZYB01; genus JAISNH01. The sequence continues at coordinate 7,339 of JAISNH010000109.1, read as the reverse complement.
TGCTGCCGCGCCCGAAAGGTATTGCCTTCAGCCTCCCTTCCTTCAAATACATGGCGGACAGGTCGGTTATCTCGAGTTCGCCGCGCGCGGACGGCTTGACCTGCCTGGCCTTCGACGCCACGTCGCCGGGATAGAAGTAAAGCCCGACCGCGGCATAGTTCGACTTCGGCGCCTTGGGCTTTTCCTCGATGGACAGCACCCTGCCGCCTTCGCCGAACTCTATGATGCCGAAACGCTCCGGATCGTGCACCTTGTAGCCGAATATGAACGCGGTATCCGGCTCGGCGCGTATCTGTCCGACGAGAGCGGTTATGTTGTGGGTATAGAATATATTGTCGCCCAGTATCATCGCGCACCGTTCGCCGGCGATGAACTCCTCGCCCAGGATGAACGCCTGGGCCAGCCCGTCTGGCGAGGGCTGCACCTTGTAGGAAAGGTTGATGCCGAACTGGGCGCCGTCGCCCAAAAGGCGCTCTATCACCGGCGTGTCCTCCGGCGTGGATATGATAAGGATGTCGCGTATGCCGAACAGCATCAGTATCGACAAAGGATAGTACACCATCGGCTTGTCGTACACCGGCAGCATCTGCTTCGACATGGCCTTCGTCATCGGATAAAGCCTGGTGCCGGAGCCTCCGGCAAGGATTATTCCCTTCATTTCAGCCTTTCATTTCGCTTTCGAATACCACACGGGTATCTTGAAAATCTTGATTATGCGCCGTCCGCGCCGAGTCACCTTGTTCACGAAGAAGAAGCGCGCTATGTGGCTGAGCACAGATGATGCCTCGAACCGCCTGCTCCTGTCCTCGAACCCGTCTATCCGGTAGCCCTGCTCGGTCACCGCATGCCCCAGGAGCCGTTCCATCACGTGAGCGAAGGTGCCCCTGCGTATATGTTTCTCTACGTCGTCGAAATCGGCCAGGGTATATTTGCGCTTTATGCCGGCCATCAGATGCGCGCGAACGATGAACATGGTGCCGCACACGCAGGTCACGTATTCGCAGCCGCGCCCGACGTAATCGTATATCTCCGGTTCGGTCTTGGCTATAAGCGAGGTTTTTTCGCTGAGCGCCAGGTACCTGCTCCCTATCATGCCAAGCTTGCCGTCCCGTTCGAACATCTTCATGTTCTTTCGGAACATTTCCTTCGATCCGATAAGGGCGTCGACGAGGATTCTCCTCCACCACTTCCCGGAATAATAGTATTTCCCGACCTTGAAGTTTATGCCCGCAATGCGCTTGGTATGCAGCTTCAGTATATAGTCGTATTTCGAAAGATCGGTGCGGTTCAATACGTCTATGAACGGCCCGACATCGTATCCCTTGTTCGGTACCATTACGAACTTCGGCTTGAATCTTTTCAGCTTCGCGCGCGTTTCCTCGTTGTCCCGGCTCATCGTGACTACCATGTCGTAATCGACTCCCGTTATGTTCGCCAGTTTTTGGACGAACCAGTCGACCTGGTCGTGGTAGTAGACATGGAAATGGACTAGCAGTTTCTTCATCGGCGCCTCTTTTTAAAACTGCGGTGAATTATAGCATATGCCTAGGTAATTGCAAGGATTTTCACGGCCGGCGGGTACGGCATAAAATTGCAATCGTACGCGAAATAGTCATATCATGCAGCAAAGGCGGAATACGGCATATCCGGCATGCCGCACGCACCAAAGCCTGAACCCGTCCTTGCCGGCCACGAATTTATCAAGCCCGCGGGCGGAGAGCTTTTCCGCAAGCTCTTTCAAGCGCATATAATATTCAGATCTCAGGTTTGTGTCGAGCCTTTTGAAATGGTGCAGTATGTCGGAGATGGACGAGCGGACTGCGAAGCCGGCGAATTTGCCATAGTCGCGCCGCGTCATGTCGGAAATTATCATGTCGGCCGTCTTGAACAGGTCGAAGGCGCGCCTGTCCCTGGAATGCGAGCTGCTGCCGGCGCCGGAACAGCGGTAAAGGTACAGCTTCCGGTCGACGGCGGCGATGGACTTCGCACGGGCGAAGGCGGAGAACATGGGCGCCGCATCCTCAAACACCATGCCCTCGGGAAAGCGCACGTTTGCAAGATAAAAATCGCGCCGGAATATTTTGTTCCAGCACACGGCGACCGAGAAGAACGCCTTCTTCGCCGGCTCATGCGCAATGGTATCCTTGTTGAATGTTTCCTGCGCGAGGAAAGCCCTGTCCATCCGCGACTTGCCGTTCCACGCGGCCCTGTCGGGCGAACGGGACTTCGCATAGTCGCACATCGCTATGTCCGCGCCCGTTTCTACGGCGCGCCGGTACAGCGTTCCGAACATTTCGGGATGTGCCAGGTCGTCGCCGTCGGCAAACCCGATATATTCGCCGCGCGCGATACTGGCGCCCGCGTTCCTCGCCTTGCCCTGCCGGCCGTTCGCCTGGTGCACGGCGCGCACGCGCCCGTCCCTGCCCGCGTATTCGTCGCAAATTTTGCCTGAACCGTCGGTCGATCCGTCGTCGACCAGTATGACCTCGATGTCCGCAAGCGTCTGCGAAAGGAGGGAATCGACGCAGGGGCGCATATGCTTCTCCGCATTGTACACCGGCACAATAACTGAAATTTTAGGCGCATTCGCAACCATCGGAAACCTCCGTATTAGCGGCTGGGAATTTAGCATAAGCATAAGGCCTTATCAAGAACAAAATGTTCCGCCGCGAAATGTTGACAATCCTCGATCGAAGGTATATGATGCCATAAGAGTCCGAAATCGGACGCAACGGAGGAAAAAATGAAAAAATCGCTTATCTATATAATAATTCTGGTAACGGCAGCCGCCGCGGTACTGCTTGTAATCAGGGAAAAGAAACGGAGGATCGAGATGGCTGGAAAATCCGTCGAGCTCCCGGCGCCCGCGACTGCCGGCGGCATGCCGATTATGGACGCCCTTAGGAACCGTCGTTCCGGACGCGCCTTCGCGCCGGCCGCGATACCGAACGACATGCTCTCCAACCTGCTGTGGGCTGCGAACGGGATCAACCGCGAAGACGGGCACCATACCGCGCCGACCGCCCGCAACATGAACGAAATCGACCTTTACGCGATAAGCGCGGACGGCATATTCCGCTTCGTCCCCGACGGGCACAGGCTGGAGAAGATATCCGGGGAAAACATCACCGCCGCGACCGGATATAACGCGCCGCTGACGATCGCGATGGTCGCGGACATGGAGAAGGCCGCCTCGCGCGAGATGGCATATGCCGACTGCGGCTTCATAGGGCAGAACATATACCTGTTCGCCGCCGCGAACGGGCTTGAAACGGTATTCAAGGGAAGCGTCGACAAGCAGGTTGTGGAAAAGCTGCGGCTGGCGGAAAAGCAGGAGCTGCTATTCGTGCAGGACGTCGGCTTCAAGGCGGAAGAATAAAAAATTCGAAAACGCGCGCGTTCCGGCCCCGGGGTTTTGGGGTTGTCTATAACTATCTCTTGACCTTTCCTCATCCGTAATATATTATATTCGTATAAGGAACGGGGACATGAAAATAAGGAATACGGCGCTTGTTTGCATAATGCTGGCCGCCTGCTCTAGCGGTGGAAGTTCCTCGTACACGCCCACCAAATCCAAAAAGCCCAGCAATCCTATAAATCCCGGCGGCGCCGGGTCCACTCCACCGACCGGGGAGCGCTTGGCGAAATTCGTAGATGTCGAAGCCGTGGAAACCAGCGTCGCCTCTACGAACAAGGTTCGGATCGACGCGCGCCTTTCGACCCTTCCCGCGGTTATATCCGACCTCGGCGCGGGTAGGGCGTACGAAATCGCCAAGGCCGCGATCGAAAACAACTTCATAACCACTAACCCGGACTACAGCGCTACATACATAGCGGACAGGGTAACCAAAATAGGGACGCTTGAAACCAAGCAGGCGGATTATATCGCCGTACTAGCCAACGGCGGTTCGACGCAGCCGCAGATCCAAACCGCGAAGAATGCCGTAATCGCGGCGCTTTATGCCTTGGACGGCAGCACGACCGACTACCCGCTGAATCCCTCCGCGGTCATGGCGTACTGGCAGAACGTGAAGGCGATACTGGACAAGGTGAAGAACATGGTGCCCGGCGCGACGCCCGGCCTTGCCGATCCGTACATAAAGCCGCCGTCCATAAGCAGCAGCATAATCGTGACCGGCAAAAATGGAAACACGGCGTTCAGCGGCGTCGCGTTCAACCCGGTCGCCGGCGGATACACCCTGACGCTGACGGACCCGAACGTCACGGGGGCAAAACCCCATGCGGCGTTCACCCTTTCCGCGTCCGATTTCACCTCCGGGACTAAATTCTATACCGCGGTGCACGAAGTCCAGACCAACCTCGGCGCCGTCGCTCCGCCTACCCCGCAAGTCTACATAACGAACCTGAAGGCGTACGTATACGGCGGCGGAACGGATGTCCAGGCGGAAATAAATTCGCGCAAGCAGTCCGTGCTGGACGCGATTGCGGCGATACGCAGGCAGCCCGACAGCAAGCCGGCCGACCTAGCCGCCAAGGTCGCGCTGCTGAATGGCTGGCTCGGCACCGCGCTTCCGAACGACAAGGTCATCTCGGAGCTTAGCTCCGGCGAGCAGGCCGCATTGATTAGGCAGCTCGGGGTCATCGAATCGATACTGTCGGCCACGCGGCCTAATTTCGACATCGCCTCGTCGCTGAAGACCTCCGATCTGGTCACGCTCGGCGGCAAGAACGTAGGGCTGCAGTATTCCAACTTCGGCATGTGGAGGGTGACGCGCACGACCAGCTACAGCGGAGATGAAAAATACCTGGCCGACCAGGGCATGGCGAACAAGACCGAATACGACGACTTTACGTTCTACGGCGGGCTCGACGGCCTGAAGCAGGGATTTTCGAACCCGAGGAACGGGATAGAAACCGTGTTCCGGGGCAAGGCCATGGCCATGGCGTCGAAGACGAACGGGGCGGGCGATTACTCGCGTAAGGAATTTACCGGCGATGCGACGCTGACCCTGAAGACGAAGGCGGCAAATCCGCTGAACACCCTGAAGCTCAGCTTCGAGGGCTGGTACGACCTCACGTACGCCAACCTGGACTTCTCGTCCCCCGGCGGATTCTCGTCCAGCTCGGTCGTATTCGGGGGCCAGGGCAAATTCGGGACGGATTGGAAATTCACCAACGATGAAACACTGTTCATGTCGATAACGGGCGGCGTCGAGGGACAGGGATACGGCGTCGAAACCAACCATCCCAGCGAAGTCGTGGGCAGTTTCCAGCTCGACGGCAAGGCCTACGATCCGACCTACGACATGCACGTCGAAGGCGCATACGGCGTGAAAAGGACGAATTAGTCCCGTGCTTGATTATCGAAGCCCTTTATCCTATACTGTAGTCATGAGAAGGCACGTTCTGGCATTGTCGCTGATCCTGTTTTCCGCGGCCGCGTTCGCCGAGGACGCGGTAGTTCCCGAAAGCGCACGGACAGTGGCGGAGGAAGGCGAAACCGGCGAAAGTACCGCCGCGAAAACCCCGGTGAAGGAAATCCGGCTGACCTCGGCCGAGGCGCTAGCCATAGGGGTAAAAATGATAGAGGACGGCGATTTGGAAAACGCGCGCCTGCTCCTGTCCAACATTTCGTTCAAGGATGACGAGCGGCTGGAAACGGAGCGCAGGTTCCTGCTCGGCCAGATAGAGATGAAGCGGGAAAACTACGGCGGCGCGATCGACATTTTCCGCGGCATACTGAACGACAGCCCGTCGCTGCCGCGAGTGCGCCTCGACCTCGCGCTCGCCTACATGCAGACCGGCTCGTTCTACAAGGCCGACTACCATTTTCGCTTAGCGATGTCCGAGCAGCTGCCCGAGGAAGTGCAGCTGAACGTGTACCGCATGCTCTATTACATACGCCAGAACAAGAACTGGAACCTGTGGCTGAACGTCGGCGTCGCGCCGGATAGCAACATCAACAACGCCAATTCCGGCGAGCAGTGCATATTAACGATATGGGGACGCCTGTGCAACAAGCTGCCGGAGGAGGAGCGGGACGTCGGATTCACCGCCGCGTTCGGCGGCAACTATGAATTCAAGCTTTCCGACGCGTGGAGGATAAAGAACGATTTCGCGGTCATGACGTCGAAATACAGGAACGAGGAATACGACGACATGCTGCTGTCCGCCTCGACGGGCCCGCGCTACGTGTTCGAACGGGGCGACGTATGGCTGGCGCTTGCGGGCTCCCGCAGGTGGCTCGGCCATACGGACTACAGCTATTCCGCCGGCGCGAAGCTGGATGCGAACTACGACCTGACGCAGAAGCTGTCCTCGCAGATGTCGCTGCGCTACATGCCGGCGAAGTACGACGAGTACGACGACCTGGACGGCGAAGTATACGGGGCTGGCGTGACGTTCTCCTACACCCTGTCTTCGTCGAAATACCTGGTGTTCCGTACCGGGTACGACAAGGAAAGGAACAAGGTCGAGGCCTACCGGAACTCCCGCCGCACGTACGCAGTCGGCTTCGGCTCCGAGCTGCCTCTAGGATTTTCCATATATCTGGAGCCCTCGCTGATGCTGACCGGCTACGACGAGGAGCGCCTGTACGTAGTCGAGCCGTGGCTGGAAAGCATAAGGCGGAAGGACAGGACGTACCGCTATTCGGAGCAGCTGCTGAACCGGAAGATAAGCTGGTACGGATTCACGCCTACGCTTGGATATTCGTACACCGACCGCCGCAGCAACGTCTGGCAGTCGGAATTCACGAAATCGGCGTTCGAATTCGGAATGACGCAAAGATTCTAGCGGCCCTGGGTGAAGCGGCTGAATCCCGGCATCCGTCCGTGCCGCTTGGATTCGTCCTTTTTCATAAGTACGAACGCGTCGCGCGCATTCAGCGGGGCAATTCCGTTCCGGGCCTTCTCTAATAGAATACGATTGGTGTCCAGATTCGACGGAGTGCTCAAACCCCAGCACGAACAGTCTACATTTGATATGTCTCCACCCAGCTCCAGCATTTCCGGAATAAAATTCATCTGTTCAGCAGTGAATCTAAGGGGCACGCGCTTCTGTATGGCGTCGAGCAGCATGAACTCGTACGCGCCGCCCGTATTTTCCAGCGACAAATCGGCAAGTCCAATCTCACTGCCCTCCCTGAAAAACATGATGAACGAAGGATTAAGCGGATTTATCGCGTTGTTCGTTTCCTCCTGCGCCAGCATCGCGACCTTCTGTCCCTCGCGCATGCGCCTTCTGACCGTGCGGGCGAATTCGTTGAACGGAGCGAAATCGTTGCTCCCGTCGGACTTCGTGAACGTGCGCAGGCCGTGCGTGCCGACCAATATGTCCTGCCCGCCCGCCCGCTCCATCATATCATCGGCCTCTTTCG
>JAISNH010000097.1 GCA_031276335.1 Rickettsiales bacterium | reverse complement strand
GAAAAGGAGCTTCCGGTCGTGTGGGACATCCTGGAGGAAGTCATCAAGGAGCATCCGGTGCTCCTAAACCGCGCGCCGTCGCTGCACCGCCTGTCGATACAGGCGTTCGAGCCGATACTGATCGAAGGAAAGGCGATACAGCTGCATCCACTTGTCTGCACCGCGTTCAACGCCGACTTTGACGGCGACCAGATGGCCGTGCACGTTCCGCTGTCCCTTGAGGCCCAGCTGGAGGCGCGCGTCCTGATGATGTCGACCAACAACATACTGCACCCCGCTTCCGGCAAGCCAATCATCACGCCGAACCAGGACATAGTCCTCGGCATATACTATATGACTTTCGGAATCGAGAAGGCGAAGGGCGAGGGCATGGTGTTTTCCTCGATCGACGAGATAAAGCTCGCCCTTGCCTCCGGAAAGCTTGACCTGCACGCCGCCATAAAGGCGCGGTTCGAGCATGTCGGCGACGACGGCAAGGTTACCGAGAAATTGGCGGAGACCACCGCCGGCCGCGTGCTGGTGTACGAAGTTGTGCCCAAATCGGCCGGCGTTCCGTTCCATCTTGTCAATCAGGCGATGACGAAAAAGAAAATCGGCGAGCTTCTGGGCGCGGTCTACAAGCACTGCGGACAGAAGGAAACCGTTATCTTCGCCGACAAGATAATGGGCGTCGGATTCAAGAACGCCATGCGCGCCGGAATATCCTTCGGAAAGGACGACATCGTTATCCCGGAGGCCAAGAAGCATCTTATCGCCGACACGGAAAAGCGCGTCATCGAGTTCGAGAAGCAGTACCAGGACGGCCTGATTACGGCGCGCGAGAAGTACAACAAAGTCGTCGACGCCTGGTCCAGCTGCTCCGAAATGGTTGCCAACGAGATGATGAAGAACCTGTCGCACCAGGATCCGGGCAGGCCGCAGAACCCGATTTATATGATGGCGAACTCCGGCGCGCGCGGATCAAAGGCGCAGGTCAGGCAGCTGGCCGGCATGCGCGGGCTTATGGCGAAACCGAACGGCGAAATCATCGAAACGCCAATCATATCGAACTTCAAGGAAGGCCTGACCGTGGCCGAGTACTTCAACTCCACCCACGGCGCCAGGAAGGGACTGGCCGACACCGCTCTGAAGACCGCGAACGCCGGATACCTTACCCGCCGCCTTGTCGACGTGTCGCAGGACGCGATTATAGTCGAGGAAGACTGCGGCGGCGCGCGCTCAATCACCGTGAACGCGGTGGTCGAGGGCGGATCGGTCATCGAGAGCCTCGCCGAGCGTATACTCGGCCGCGTGGCTGCCGAGAACATCGTCGACAGCCAGGGCTCCGTCATAGTAAAGAAGGGCAGCCAGATAACAGAGGAGGACCTCGAGAAAATAGAGGCGGCTAACATCGAAACCGTCGCCATACGCTCCGTCCTTACCTGCGATTCAAAGGACGGCATATGCGCGAAGTGCTACGGCCGCGACCTTGCCAGGGGCACGATGGTCAACATCGGCGAGGCGGTCGGGATAATCGCGGCGCAATCCATCGGCGAGCCGGGAACCCAGCTTACCATGCGCACCTTCCACATCGGCGGCGCGGCGCAGAAGACGGCGCAGAAGTCGTCCATCGAAAGCCCGTACGACGATGCGGCGGTGAAATACTTCAACATGTCTTCGGCCGTCAATTCCTTGAACGAAACGGTGGTCATGAGCCGCAACGCGGAGCTGGCCTTCATCGACGGCGCCGGGCGCGAAATCAGCCGGCAGAAGCTGCCGTACGGATCGAAGCTGTACGCTAAGGCCGGCGACAAGGCGAGGAAGGGCGACAAGGTGGCCGAGTGGAACCCCTACATACGCCCGATCATAACCGAGGTTTCGGGACGCCTGAACTTCGTCGATCTTATCGACGGGGTCAGCGTGTCCGAGGTGAAGGACGAAACGACCGGCGTTTCCTCGAAGGTCGTGGTCGACTGGAAGACCGGGCTGAAGAAGAAGGACATGAACCCGGCGATGTTCGTCGTCGACGCGAAGGGCAACGCCCTGACGCTTGCCTCCGGCGCGGCCGCAAGGTACATAATTTCGACCGGAACGGTGCTTTCCAGTGCCAACGGGCAGGACGTGAAGGCCGGCGACATCATCGCCTTCATCCCGCGCGAGGACAGCAAGACCAAGGACATCACCGGAGGCCTGCCCAGGGTCGCCGAGCTGTTCGAGGCACGCCGTCCGAAGGACGCCGCGATTATCGCCGAAACCGACGGCACGATACAGTTCCGCGACGACTTCAAGTCCAAATACAAGATAGTCATAGTCCCGGCCGACAAGGGCGACGAGGTCGAGTACCTTATCTCCAAGACTACCGCCTTGAACGTGCAGGACGGCGATATCGTGAAGAAGGGCGACAAGATTACCGAGGGCAAAATCGCGCCGCACGACATACTCCGCATATTCGGGGTCGAGGCGTTGTCGACCTATCTGGTCGGTGAAATACAGGGCGTCTACCGCCTGCAGGGCGTCGAGATAAACGACAAGCACATCGAGGTCATCGTCCGGCAGATGCTGAAGAAGCGCGAGATAATAGATGCGGGCGCGACCACGTTCGTCGTCGGCGAATATGTTGACGAGGAGGATTTCACGGCGGAGAACAGGCGCGCGCAGGAAGTCGGCGGAAAGCCGGCTCAGTCGCGTCCCTACCTCCTCGGGATCACCAAGGCCTCGCTGCAGACACGGTCGTTCATTTCGGCCGCGGCCTTCCAGGAAACGACGAAGGTCCTTATAGAATCGGCCATCGCCGGGCGCGAGGATCCCCTTGTCGGCCTGAAGGAAAACATAATCGTCGGCCGCCTGATACCGGCGGGAACCGGCGCGTACGTCGACCGAATAAAGGCGATCGCGAAGGCGCAGGACATCCAGCTGGAGGCGACGAACGCCGCCGCGAAGGATGCCGACCTGACGCTGCCGGGGATATAGCCGGTTCGTCCGAAGGCCGCGGCTTCCGCTGCTTTCGGCCGGAAAACCGGGGGTAAAAATTACCCCCGGCCGCCGCCGGGTTTTTTACGAAACTGGTTTTGTCGGAGGATAGCCATGGCCGCGAAAATAAATCCGAAGATACTGAAAGCCAAGAAGTATCTTGGCGCGGTGCCGCTGTTTGCGTCGATGCCGTGGTTCCTGTCCCGGCCGTCTATCGCGAATCTGGTGACGGCGCTTGTAATTTCCGTGTACTATTTCTTCTGTTTTTTCGGAATCACGTACATAATCCGCTATCTGTCCGACACGCTGAAGCTGAACCAGAAGACGCTCGACGCGGTCGCAATCGGGGCGCTTGCCTTCATGTGCACTTATGCGGCCTATTACATCGTCCGCATGTCGGGCGGGACGTTCCATGTCGAAAGCCAGCTCTTCATTTTCCCGTTCGCGGTATTCGTGCGCACCATATTCGCCACCTTTGTCATGCTTGCGATTTTGCGGCTCGTGAAATATGGCGACAGGGAGAAGAAAGAGGATTGATTTTCCTTGACTTTCGCGGCGTTTGCCACTATATTTTCTAAACTTGGAAAAATTAGAGGTCGTATCATGTTTGCTATATTCAAAACCGGCGGAAAGCAGTATAAAGTCGAAAAGGGCGAAGTCCTTTCCGTCGAGAAGCTGGGCGCCGACAAGAAAGTCGAGTTCAACGACGTCCTTATGGTCGACGGCAAGGTCGGGGCTCCGTATGTCGCGGGCGCGAAGGTAATCGCCGAAGTCGTCAAGGAAACAAAGGCCGACAAAATACTGGTGTTCAAGAAGAAGCGCAGGCAGAATTACCGCAGGATGCATGGTCACAGGCAGAACCTGACCATGATTAAAATTACCGAAATCGTCGGATAAGGGGTAAGAAATGGCACATAAGAAAGCGGGCGGAAGCTCTAAAAACGGACGCGATTCAGAAGGGCGCAGGCTGGGCGTCAAAAGGTACGGCGGCCAATCCGTGACCTCCGGCACCATCATAGTCCGGCAGCGCGGCACCAAATTCCATCCCGGCGCAAATGTCGGCATGGGCAGGGACTACACCATTTTCTCCACCGTCGAGGGCTCGGTCGAGTTCAAGACGAAGGAAAAAGGACGGCAGTATATTTCCGTCGTCGCAAAGTAGGATCGAATCAAAGTCATAGCCGTCCAAATGGACGGGCAAGTCCAGGGCTTCCGTTTTTGTTGGCTTTTTTGCGCGTTCGTTCTTATAATCGATTCGAATAGGGGGTGTGCATGTTCTGGAATTTGTTTAATCGCGAACCGAAGGCTTTCAATAGCGGGTGGCTGCCCGCGCGCGACGGGCACGAGATTTTCTACCATGAATTCGGCAATCCGAAGGGTAAACCCGTGCTTGCGTTCCACGGCGGACCCGGGTCGTGTTCGAAGCCGAGGAGTGCTGCGATCTACGATCTGAAGAAATTCCGCATCATATTGTTCGACCAGCGCGGCTGTGGCAAATCCCGTTTCCAGAACAGACTTTACAGGAACACCACCGCCGATACTTTGTCCGACGCAGTGCGCCTTTTGGAACATTTGGGCGTCAGGGGAAAGACCGTAATCGCGGGCGGATCGTTCGGTTCCACCCTCGCCCTGTCGTTCGCGGAAAAATATCCCGCGCGCGTGGAGAAGCTTGTCCTTTCCATGATATTCCTGGCGCGGCGGCGCGATGTCGAAGGCTGGTCCCTCGGCGATGCTAAGCGCTTCTATCCCGAGTTCATCGAGGAGGTGGAGCGGCGGGCGGGAGGCCGTAACGTCGATGCGCATTTCAACAAGCTGCTCCATTCCAAGAAACGGGCGGACGTGGAAAGCGCGGTTAAATACTACGGCGGCTTCGAAGACATTATGGGCAGCCTGTCGCCGGAGTTCAAGCTGCCGGAGGGTGAGGAGTTCGACCATGTGCGCGGATATCTCGAGATTTTCCTTCATTATGACATGAACGGCTATTTTTTGGCCGAGAACCAGTTGTTGAAAAACGCCGGCAGGATACGGCATATCCCCGCCCTTATCGTGCACAACCGGCTGGACCTGTGCTGCCCGGTGGAGCAGGCGTGGGAGCTCCACAAGGCGCTTCCCAAATCGCGGCTCCGTATAGTTCCGGCCTTAGGGCACTGGAGCGATATGCTCATAGCCGAGCAGAAGGCGCTCCTGAATAAATTCCTGTAGTCATATTTCGACTTTTTCGATTTCGACAGGGCGTCGGCATGGGGTCGGACTATACCATATTCGCCACCGCCGAGGGCTCGGTCGAGTTCAAGACGAAAAGCGCGGCAGGCAGTACGTGTCGGTTTCGGCCAAATAATCTTTTGCTCCTCCCGGTATAATCGCGTCCAGAGGCGCAAGAAAGTGATTGCAGACGGCATGGGAAACCGTGCGCCGCGGACAGATAGAGAGCGGTTGGTTATATTTCCGGCTTTTCTGATTTCTATTATTCCGCCGGCCAGCCGGGTGGATTCAAATTTTTCCCTTGATATCCGTCGCGTGTCGTGTTATAGTGATTATATGTTATTTAGAAACCAAATCGTTTTAGGTTCCCTTCTGCTCCTCGGCTGAGGCCGAGCATATATATTTTTCCTTAAGATTTTCCAAACCATAATTTCCAACAAGCTCTTATAAAGAGAGGTTTTAGAATGGTGAAATACAAGACACAGGCTCCGTGGGAGCATTTCAACGTGCCGGTGGAAAGGCCGGAGCCTACCAACTATGATTCGTATATCGGGCCGATAGATCTGGTCTTGGGCATGCTTTTCGATTGCGAAATCCAGAAGACGTGCCGCGCGAAAACCAAGCATCAGGTAGAAGGCGTGATAAAACGGGATATCGGCAGGCTTGAAAAAATAAACTTTTCCAATCCAGAGGCAAAGGAGTATTTCAAGAGCTGTTTAGCCTGCGCCGCAGCACTGATGCGATCCAGCGTGAAGTCGAAGTAGCCCTCTATATTTCGACCCTCTCGATTTCTATTTCCCCGCCGAACAGCCTTTCGGCCTGGGCGCGGTATGAGTCCGTGATGTCTGTGACGGCGAAGGAGCGGTTTCCGTCCTTTGATAGGCCGCGCTCTATTTCCGGGTGGCGCGAAAGATAGTCCGCGAGCGAGGCCGGTATAATCTCGTCCTGCGAAATCACGTCCACGCCCGGCATCAGGCCGCGGATCATATCCTTGTAATGCGGATAGTGCGTGCAGCCCAGAATCAGCGCGTCGATGTCCTTGCCCCTGAACGTTTCCAAATAGCTTTCGATTATGGGGTGCGCGAATCGGTCGCCGCAGTTTTCGACCAGCGGCACCAGAAGCGGCGCCTCAACCCCGAACAGCTCTATCGCGCCGTCGAGCTTCTTCAGCTCCTCGCCGTACACGCCGGAGGCTACGGTGCCCGCGGTGGCCAGCAGCCCTATGCGGCTGTGTCCGCGCCTGATGACCTCCTCCAGCGTCGGGATGACCACGCCCAATATGCGACGTCCGGGAAAGCTTGCCGGGAGGTATTCGCGCTGAAGCCGCCTGAGCGCGGCGATGGATGCGGTGTTGCACGCTATTACGACGAGCTTGCAGTCCTTTGTCCGGAACAGGCGGTCGACGCAGGCGCGCGTGAATTCGTATATGGTCGCAATCGAGCGCGGGCCGTACGGCACATGCAGCGTGTCGCCCAGATAGGCAAATCCATAGCCGGGGAACGCGTCTATCAGGGATTTCGCTATGATGAGGCCGCCGAGGCCGGAGTCGAATATGCCGATGTTCATGGCGCCGCGTCCGACGCCTACTTCTTCACCTTCTTCATCGACAGGCGGTTCTTGCCGTCCCTGGATTCGGTAAGGAGCACGCGGACGGAATCGCCGACCTTCAGGACGTCGGATACCTTCTTGACCTTCTCGTCCGAGATTTCGCTGATGTGCACCATCCCGTCCTTGTTGCCCATGAAGGACACGACCGCGCCGAAGTCCATAAGCTTCACGACCTTTCCGTCGTAGATATGGCCTACCTCGGGCTCCACCGTTATGGCGCTTATCATGTCGATCGCGGCCTGGATGTCCTCGCCGCTGATGCCCGCGATCTGCACCTTGCCGTCGTCCTCGATGTCTATCTTCGTGTTCGTCTTTTCCGTGATGCTCCTTATGACGCTGCCGCCGGAGCCGATGACCTCGCGGATCTTTTTCGGGTTGATTTCGATCGTTGTTATGGTAGGGGCGTACTTCGAGAGCTCCTTCCTAGGGCCCTTTATCGCCTTCATCATCTTGTCGAGGATGTGATGCCGCCCTTCCCGCGCCTGCGCGAGCGCAAGCTTCATGATCTCGAAGGTTATCGAGGTGATCTTTATGTCCATCTGAAGCGCGGTGATGCCGTTCTTGGTGCCCGCCACCTTGAAGTCCATGTCGCCCAAGTGGTCCTCGTCGCCCATGATGTCGGTCAGTATAGCGAAGCTTTTGCCCTCCTTGACAAGCCCCATGGCGATGCCCGCGACCGGAGCCTTCACCGGAATGCCCGCGTCCATGAGGGCGAGCGAGGCGCCGCAGGTCGTCGCCATCGAGCTGGAGCCGTTGCTTTCGGTCACGTCGGAAACGACGCGGATGGTGTACGGGAATTCCTCCAGCGTCGGAAGCACCGCGTGGTTCGCGCGCCATGCCAGCTTTCCGTGGCCGATTTCGCGGCGGGACTGCGAGCCGAGCCTTTTTATCTCGCCGACCGAGAACGGGGGGAAGTTGTAGTGCAGCATGAAGCGCTCGCCGCGGATTCCGTCAAGGTCGTCCTCCAGCTGCTCGTCGTCCTTCACCCCTATGGTCGCGGAAACGAGCGCCTGCGTCTCGCCGCGCGTGAACAGGGCCGAGCCGTGGTTGCGGTTCAATATGCCGACCTCGCATTCGATCGGGCGGACTGTCTTGTTGTCGCGGCCGTCTATCCTCGGGCGGCCGTCGATGACCGCGGCGCGCATCGTGTCGGCCGATAGCTTCTCGAACACCTCGGCGGCGATTTTCGCGCTGTCCCCGTCGCCTTCCCTTATGGAATCTAGGGCGGCCGCCTTCAGCGAGGCGATCGTCTCCGCGCGCTTCTGCTTTTCCTTTATGGTGAACGCCTTTTCCAGCTTCTTCCCCACAAGGTTCTTGAACGAGGCGTATAGGGGCTTGTAAGCCTTGCTTTCGGCGGGCACGTCCCAGGGGGTTTTGCCCGCTTCCTTCTTCAGTTCGTTGATGAGTCTTATGACCGCCTGGAACGACTTGAATCCCTTTTCGACCGCGCCAAGCATTATGTCCTCGGAAAGTTCGCCGGCTTCGGATTCCACCATAAGCACGCCGTCCTTCGTGCCCGCGACGATGAGGTCGAGCTCGGATTTTTCCATCTGCTTCAGGACGGGGTTGACGACGTATTTGCCGCCGATGTAGCCCACGCGCGCCGCGGCGATCGGGCCCATGAACGGGATTCCCGCAATCGCGAGCGCGGCCGAGGAGGCTATCATCGCCACCACGTCGGGCTTGTTTTCCTTGTCATAGTTGTAGGTCGTCGCGATAAGCTGCACCTCGTTCCTGAACGTTTTCGGGAACAGCGGGCGGATAGGCCGGTCGATAAGGCGGGAGATCAGTATCTCCGGCGTCGAAGGGCGCCCCTCGCGTCGGTTGAAGCTGCCGGGTATCTTGCCGCCGGCCGCGAATTTTTCCTGGTAGTTGACGGTCAGGGGGAAGAAGTCCTGCTCCTCGCCGGCCTCGGAGGCCGCGACCACCGTGGCCAGCACCATGGTGTCGCCGTAGGTCGCGACGACCGCGCCGGTTGCCTGGCGCGCCATCTTGCCGGTCTGCAGGACGAGCTTCTTGCCCTCCCACATCATTTCCTTTTCCGTTACGCTGAACAGGGATTTCTTATTAGATATTTTAGATATTCC
Source organism: Rickettsiales bacterium (assembly GCA_031276335.1). Taxonomy (GTDB): domain Bacteria; phylum Pseudomonadota; class Alphaproteobacteria; order Rs-D84; family CACZYB01; genus JAISNH01. The sequence continues at coordinate 8,668 of JAISNH010000097.1, read as the reverse complement.
AAACATTAAAGTCTCCATCCAATCCAGAATATGCGCGCTTTCAAATCCGCGCCATCCTGAATTATTCTTGTTAGTAAAAAATCCCCGGACACGCCGTCGATTTCTTACGGGTTGGTATTTGGAAAACAAAGCCGGAAACTCTTTTCTAGTCAGAAAATACAGAACAGTGTCCGGCTGTCCTCTATATTCTGACTCCCCGACCGCGTTTTCCATACGCTACTATACAGCGTATTTAATCCGGGGGCAAGCGAAATTCCGCCCCGCGGATCATTTCCTCAGATTCAGCTTCCTGATGATCGCCTCGTAGGACTTCGGGTCGGTTTTCTTCAGGTAGGCTAGGAGTTTCTTCCTGGTGTTGACCATCTTGGCCAGGCCGACCTTTCCGGCGTTGTCCTTTTTGTTGTCCTTGAAGTGGAGGGTCAGGTTGTTTATGCGCTCGGTAAGGATCGCTATCTGAACCCCGCTTGATCCGGTGTCCTTTTCGGCCGTCTTGAAATTTTTTATCAGTTCCTGCTTTTTCGCCTTCGTAATCGACATTCGCTTCTCCTATAGGTTGAAAATCCGAATCGGCCTCAGGCTTTCGCCGTCCGCGGATTCCGCTATCGCCGATATGGAGTTTTCGCAATGGACTTGGTAGAGGCGCGAGGCCTCCAGGCCGGGCAGCGGGATCTTCATTCCGCGGCGCAACCTTCCGTTCTGCTCCGCGCCTATGCACAGGACCGAGATGCCGTTCAGCCCTATGGCGATGGGAAGCAGAAAATCGCAAATACAATTTCGCACATCCAACGATTGCGGCCAATTATCAAGCATCGAGGCCAGTTTGTCAAGAGTTATCGAATTTTCGAGCGCGAAGGCTCCGGAGGCCGTCCGGCGGATAAGCCCCGCATGCCCCAGCGAGCCGGCGGCAAGCGCGATGTCGCGGGCAAGGCTCCGCACATAGAAGCCGCGCTCGGCCTCAACTTCCAGCCGCATCGAGCCGGGCGCCGGGATTTCCAGGATTCCGAGGCGATGGACGAAGTTTTCCCGCGGCTTCATTTCGAATTCGACGTTGGCGCGCGCAAGCTCGTAGGCCCTCCGCCCGCCGATCTTGACAGCGGAAAATTTCGGCGGCGTCTGCATTATCCTTCCCGTGAAGCGCGGCAGAAGCCTTTCGATTTCCCCGGGCTCAGGGATCGAATCGGTTTCGGCCACGGTTTCGCCATCCGCGTCGTCGGTTGACGTGGCGCGCCCGAACCGGATGTCGAAGACATAGGTTTTCCGCGTGTCGGACAGGTACGGCAGCGCTTTGGTCGCCTCGCCGAGCGCCACTGGCAGCACGCCTTCGGCCATAGGGTCGAGCGTGCCAGCATGCCCGATCTTGAATTTGCCGAACCGCGGGAACAATATGCGCTTCAAGCGCGCCACGACGTCGTTCGACGTCATTCCCGGCAACTTTCCAATATTGATGAATCCGTTCAGCATACTTGCCTAAACCATGCCCTTTATCTCGTACAGTATTTCGAGGGCGGTTTTCGGCGACAGCTCGTCCGGATCCAGCGCGCGGAGCTTCGCGGCAAGCTTTTCCAATTTCCCGTCCGCGGCGGATGCCGGGCGGGCGGGCGCGCTTTTGTATGTGAACAGGTCGCCGTCGGCCAGCTTCCGGATATTCTTCCTCGCGCTTCCGGAGGCCTCGCCGGACTCAAGGGTTTCAAGGATGCGTTCTGCGCGCGAGGTCACGGCCTCCGGAATGCCGGCGCGGCGCGCGACGTGTATGCCGTAGGAGCGGTCGGCCACGCCCAGCGCCACGCGGTGCATGAACACGATGCCGCCGTCGAATTCCTTTACCTCCAGCGTGTGCGGCGTGACATGCGCGAGCCCGCTCAAGGCCTCGGTCAGCTCGTGGTAATGCGTCGCGAACAGCCCGCGGCAGCGGCTGATGTTGTTCAGGTATTCGAGGACCGCCCAGGCTATCGATAGGCCGTCGAACGTGGCGGTGCCGCGCCCGATCTCGTCCAGGATCACGAAGGAGCGCTCGGTCGCCTGGTTCAAGATCGCGGCTGTTTCGCTCATCTCGACCATGAAGGTGGACAGCCCCTGGGCCAGATTGTCGCTTGCCCCGACGCGGGAGAACAGCCGGTCGACCACGCCGATATGCGCGGAGGCCGCCGGCACGAAGCTGCCCGCCTGCGCCATTACGACCATGATCGCGCCGGCCCTAAGGAATGTCGATTTTCCGGCCATGTTCGGCCCGGTCAGAAGCCACAGGCGCGAGCTTTCGTCCCTGTCCTCCAACAGTGCGTCGTTCGGTATGAACGCCGTGCCCGTTTTCCTCATCGCGGATTCTACTATCGGGTGTCGGCCGCCCCTTATTTCGAAGGCGAGGGTGCCGTCGACCGCCGGGCGGACGTAATCCTCGTCCAGCGCGAGCGCGGCCAGCGCGGAGAATCCGTCAAGCTCGGCAAGCGCCTTCGAATACTTTTCTATGCTGTCCCGGACGCCGAGGATTTCGTCCCCCAATCCTTTGAAAATTTCCAGTTCGAGCGCGAGGTACTTTTCGTTGGCGACCAGAATTTTCTGCTCTATCTCCAGCAGCTCGTCGGTCGTGAACCTTACGCCGGAGACCAGCGTCTGCTTGTGCCGGAAGCCGGACTTCGGATCCATGAGCGCAGTGGCCTTCGCCCCCGGCACCTCGACGAAATAGCCGACGATGTTGTTGTACTTTATCTTCAGGTTCATGACCGAGGTCGCAAGCGCGTATTTTGCCTGCAGCTCCAGGATGACCTGCTTCGTGTTCGTGGAAAGCCGGCGGTATTCGTCGAGCGCGGCCGAAAATCCCTCCTTCACGAATCCGCCCGCGGCAGCCGAGGCAGGCGGGTCGTACACTATCGCGGAACCTATCCTGTCCGCCAGCTCCTTGAACCGCGCCAGCCCGCCGGTTATTCCCGCGACCGGGTCGGCAATCGAATTTTTCGCGGCGGCGGCCAGCATTTCCTTGACCGGCGCCGACAGGGCGAGCGTGCGCCCTACGTTCAATATGTCCCGCGGCCCCGCCCGCCCGAGGGCAAGGCGCGCCATTATGCGCTCTATGTCGGACGCCCCGGCCAAGCATTCCCGAATCCTGTCCGTCAGATCCGGATTCATGGCGAAAAATTCCACCGAATCCAGGCGGGCGTTTATCCTCGCCGCGTCGGAAAGCGGCCGGGCTATGGCATTCCTAAGCCACCGCCGCCCCATCGGCGTCTTCGTCCGGTCCATTATCCGGAACAGGCTAAGCTCCCCGCCGCGGGCATCCAAGCTGTCGAAAATCTCGAGGTTGCGGGTCGAGGACGCGTCGATTTGCAGGAAGTCGGAGGCGAGCTTTTTCGCCGGGTGCTTCAGCGCTGGCATTCTGCCTATCTGCGTCAGCTCGATGTAGGAAAGCATTCCGCCCATCGCCATGATCTCGGGTTCCGAAAAATTCCCGAGGGCGCCCGTGTCTGCGACCGAGAAGGCCTCCATAATGCTTTTTCTCGCGCTGGTGGCGTTGAAGAACGAATCGGGCTTTGCCACCAGCCGCTCCTTCTGCGCCTCTACGAACGGTTCGAATTTCTTCAGCCCCAGGATTTTTTCGGGGATGATTATTTCCGACGGGCGCTCCAGAATTGCGAACGACATCAGTTCGGAAACGGCGTTTTCATCCCAGTATTTCACCTCGAAATCTCCGGTCGAGATGTCGGACAGGGCGAGCGCGATTTCCGGCTCCAGCCCGTCCTTGAAGGCGACGGCGGCGAGGTAGTTGTTGAACGAGGTCGGAATCAGGCTGTCCTCGGTCAGCGTGCCGGCCGTGATTATGCGGCTGACCTCGCGCCTCAGCACCGACTTGCCTCCGCGCGCCGCGGCCTCCTCCGGCGTTTCGGCCTGATCGCATATCGCGACCTTGTAGCCCTTTTTTATCAGCTTCGGAATATAGGACGAAAAAGCGTGGTGGGGGATGCCGCACATCGGAATCTTCTCCCCTCCGTACGTGCCGCGCGAGGTAAGCGCGATGTCGAGCGCGGCGGCGGCCGTCTTCGCGTCGTCGAAGAACAGCTCGTAGAAGTCGCCCATGCGGTACATGAGGAGATAGTCCCTGTACCTCTCCTTTATGCCGAGGTACTGCGCCACCATGGGCGTGGCTTTCGCGTCGGACACCATGCTTGCCTACGGCTTCAGATCGTCGGGTATGGCCAGCGGATTGTTCTCCGGCAGGTATTCGTTGTAGCGGCACTTGCAGCCGCATCCCGCAAGCGCGAGCGCGGCCGAGAGCGCCAGTATCGTTTTCATTCCAGGCATTTTCACTCCTATATGCTTGTGCCGTCCTCGCTCATCATAATCGCTATCTTGCGGGTGCTCGGTATGTTGTAAAGTATTATGGACAGTATCATCATTATCGGTATGCACAGGAACATGCCCATTATGCCCCATATATAACCCCACGCGACGAGCGAGAGTATCTGCACTATCGGGCTGAGGTTTATCGAGCGGCCCATCAGCTTCGGCTCCAATATGTAGCCGACGAGCAGCTGTACCGCCGTGATTCCGATGGTGACCACCAGGAAGGGCACCAGGCTTCCGTTGAACTGCAGCAGCGCGAGCGCCATAGGCAGCGCCGAGGCCGCGATCGAGCCGATCGTCGGGATGAAGTTGAACAGGAACAGCAGTATGGCCCAGAATTCGGCGAAGTCGAGCCCGACCCAGCTCATCACCGCATAGCAGAGCGCGCAAATGATGAGGCTGTCCAGCGTCTTTATCGACAGGTAGATTTTTATCTTGGCGAGCGTCTTCGAGATGAGTCCCCTTACCTCCCTGACCTTCTTCCCGTCGGTCAGGAGCAGGGGGAGCTTGCGGCCAAGGCTCTTTTCCTCCCACAGCAGGAATATCAGGTAGATGACGATAAGCGTGGTCGAGGAAAGGAAGCTCGCGAATCCCTGCAGCACCTGTCCGGTCAGATGCTTCATGTCCAGCCCGCGTATCAGCTCGTCCGCCCGCCCGCTCAGGTCAATGTTCAGGCGGCGGCCGGCGCCCGCGATTATCTCGTCCAGGTTCGACTGGTACGCTCCGAACGAGTTCATGACGCCGGTTATGTTGTCCTTTATCACCACCAGGGCGAAATAGAATATGCCGATTATGGTCACTATCGAGAACAGGCGCGAAAGGTGCGCCGTGAAGCGCGGCAGCCGCAGCCGCTCCAGGAACAGGCTGTCGAACGCGGTGTCGAGGAGCCATATCAGCGCCCACATGAAAAGCGCCACCACGAACGGCATTATGATGAACGAGCCGGCCTTCAGCACGTATATGCTGGCGAACACCAGAAGCATGTTCAGGGCTGTGTTGGATTTCATTCGCTGTACTCCTTGTTTAAATATCGTCCGTGAGAGTCATGGCAACGAACCGGAAAATCTAAAGCTCGTCGCTTACTCCGCTCCTCACTAAGAATTTCCTCGTTCGGTGTCATTCTATTTCTCCCTAGTTTAAATATTTTCCGTGAGAGTCATGGCAACGAACCGGAAAATCTAAAGCTCCTCATCCGCGGCCTGCGGTTCCATTTGAACGGCCTGTACCGCATTACGGGACGTTGCTATCCTGACATGCGCCTTGTAGAACGAGTACATGTAGATGTAGACAAGGAATGCGGCGGCGGCATACGAGATCAGCTTTATGACCGCGATCGCCGCGCGCTTGAAGAATTTCGTGCCGGCGAACGGTATCTGCAGCATCTCGAATACGGCTATGCCGAACATTATTTCGAGCATCACCGCCGTTTCCGGCAGTCCCGCGAAATACGGAATCATCGCTATAGGGTAGGCGATCGCGGTGAAGGCCAGAAACGTCCAGCCGTTTTTGACGCATGCCGCCCCCATGCGCCTCAATATCGCGACCCACTTCTTGAACGGGCCCCGCAGGTATGCGGAATCCCGCGTTTCGTCACCGGGGAATTTCGAAAGCGCGAACAGCGGCCCGAAGAACGCGTTGCCGAGTATTGAGATGAATCCGCCGTATCCCATCGCGTGGGCGCGCTTGAAGTCCATAGTTATGATCGCGAGGCAGACCAGAATGTGCGCCATGCTGACGATGCTCGCCATGACGGCGGAGGCCTCTATCGATTCGAACTTGACGTAGCGCTCGATCAGGAACAGCAGGATGCTCGCGGCCGTGTACTGGATTAGCAGGCCGACGTGCAGCTCCCTTGAAATCCGTCCGTCGAACGAGAACAGCAGGCTGGAAAACCCGGTCTTCTCCCCCGGCGCGTTTATGGCCGCGGCTTTCGCGGCGCGGTTCTTCGCGGCAGGCGCAGGCTTTTTCTTGTATGGCATGTTTTCCTCCATTTCAGGCTTTATATATCATTCCCGACAATCTTATTCCCAATAATCGCAAAAATCCATAGAAAAAAACCTCGGGCGGACCCAAGGCTTCCTTCCGGTCCGGCGCCGCTACAGCGCGGGCTCCTGGGTCATAGACTGAAATATCACGCGGATGACCTCTTTGGTGATCGATTCCGCGACATAGACCTTGGTCATCGCTATGACGCATTCGTTGTAGGCCAGGAACGACAGGATCTTCACGGCCTGAGAGTAGTACCTTTTCGCAATCTCGGTGTTCATTACGACCAGCTGCACCAGGTTGAACGCGTATATCGCGGAGAACAGCTTCGCCATGTCGTCGAACACCCATCCATTGCCTGCCATGCAGCCGAGCACCACCACGCCGAACAGGCCGGTCATGTACAGGAACTGGCGCGCGCTTGTCCTTACCAGGGCTCCGCCGAGCCTTTTGAAGAAAGCGAACTGGCGCGAGTACGAGCCGTCGTCGGCCATGTCGCGGGCCGGCTTCAGGAACTTGAAGAACGGCATGAACAGCATCGTTCCGACAATCGAGTAAAACCCGCTTATTCCGAGGGCGTGCGCGCGCTTGTAGCCTATCGAGGCCAGGCTCGCTAGCAGGAGCGTCTGCGCTATGCCGAACGCATAGTAGGTCGGCTCATATTCCGGGAACAGGCCGTAGACGAGCCCGAGCGCCACGGAAAGCGCCGCTATCGACAGCATGCTTCCGGTGAACAGCTCGCGCGAGATAGCCCCGTTGAACGAGAACAGGAAGTTCAGGACGCCTTTCTTGCTGGAACCGAACGACTTGGAACCGAACGCCGGGCGCGGATTTACGGATGCGGCCGGCTTCTTGTGATGAAAATTCTTCTTGTATACCATTTTTTCTTCTCCAAATTAGTTAGACCGCTCCAGTATAACAGCCTTTGGTTTTAATTGCAATCCTTAAAGTAGTGCTGTAAGATCGCTTCGAAAAGCGAGGCTACCATGGGTTTCAAATGCGGCATAGTGGGGCTGCCCAACGTCGGAAAATCGACCTTGTTCAACGCCCTGACCTCCACCATACAGGCGGAGGCGGCGAACTATCCGTTCTGCACGATCGAGCCGAACTCCGGGATCGTCGCGGTGCCGGACGAACGCCTGTCCGTGCTGGCCGGGCTCGCCAAATCTAAGGAGATAATCCCGACGAAGCTGGAGTTCGTCGACATAGCCGGGCTGGTCAAGGGGGCCTCGAAGGGCGAAGGGCTTGGAAACCAGTTCCTGGCCAACATCCGCGAGGTCGACGCTATAATCCACGTGGTCAGGTGCTTCGAGGACAGCGGAATCGTACATGTGGAGGGCGGCGTCGATCCCCTCCGCGACATCGGCATAATCAACACCGAGCTGATGATCGCGGACATGGAGAGCCTGGAAAAACGCCTGGCCGCCGCCGAAAAGAAAGCGAAGGGCGGGGACAAGGAATCGGGCGTTGCGGCCGAGGCGATGAAGCTCGCCCTTTCCAAGCTGGAGAACGGGCGCCCCGCGCGCGAGGCGATGCCGGATTCCGCCTCCGAGGCGAAGCTGAAGGCTTTCCTCCAGCTGCAGCTTTTGAGCTCGAAGCCGGTTCTGTACGCATGCAATGTCGGCGAGGACGCGGCGGCGGCCGGCAACGGATATTCGCGGAAGGTGCACGAATTCGCGGCCTCGGAGGGTGCAGGCGCGGTCGACATATCGGCTAAGATCGAGCAGGAAATCGCAATGCTGCCTTCGGATGCGGAGAAGGCGGAATTCCTCGCCGGCATGGGGATAGGGCAGACCGGGCTTTCGAAAATCGTCCGCGAGGGATACCGCATCCTCGACCTTGTCACATTCTTTACCGCAGGGACGAAGGAGGCGCGCGCGTGGACGGTGCGGAAGGGCGCGAAGGCGCCGGAGGCCGCCGGCGTCATCCATACCGATTTCCAGAAGGGATTCATCCGCGCGGAAACGGTTTCGTATGCGGACTATGTTGCCTGCGGGGGCGAGGCCGCCGCGCGCGCCGCCGGCAAGCTACGCACTGAGGGGAAGGAATACGCGGTACAAGACGGCGACATATTCCACTTCCTGTTCAATTTGTAGCCTGAAAACGGCAAGACTGGCTCCGCCGGCGTTTTCGAGTTGGAAATAGCTGGTAAGAAATCCCCGCGGCTGCCGTCGGATTTTCACTTGTCATAATTTGCGGTGGATTCCTCGAATATTAAATGCTATATGTTATATGACGAACGAATAGGAGCGAAATGCCAATCCGCATACTTAGCCAGAACCTTATAAACCAAATCGCGGCGGGCGAGGTCATCGAACGGCCGGCCTCGGCGATCAAGGAGCTGGTCGAA